>CAQLOA010000004.1 GCA_948829205.1 uncultured Eggerthellaceae bacterium | reverse complement strand
CGGCACAATAGAGTCGCGGCGCGACTCCGCCGGCGAAAGCTATACGAAAACCCTTCTGGACGGGCCGCTGGACAAGCTTCTCAAGAAGGTGTCCGAGGAGGCGCTGGAGGTCGGGCTGGCGGCGAAGGAATGCCAGATGCTCGACGCCTACTCCTCCGACGATGCCCTGATCGACGGCGCGGTCGACCATCTTCGATACGAGTCGGCCGACGTCGTGTACCACCTGCTCGTGCTGCTGGCGCGCTACGGCGTGTCCGTCGACGAGCTGGCCGCGGAACTCAACTACCGCATGCGCGCCGACGAGAGGCCCGACGGCTGCATCATTTTGCAAGACGAACACGTGAGGCGGGGGAAGTGATGGCACGACTGTTTGGAACCGACGGGGTTCGCGGAGTCGCGAACGTCGAACTGACCAACGAGATAGCCTACCGCCTGGGGCAGGCCGCGGTGGTCTTCCTGGGCAAGACGATAATCATCGGCAAGGACACGCGCCTTTCCGGCGACATGCTGGAATCGGCCATGGTGGCCGGAGTCGCCAGCGCGGGAGGAACCGCGCTCCTGGCAGGCGTCGTGCCCACGCCTGCGGTGGCGCTGCTGGTGCGCAAGCTGAACGCGGCCGGCGGTGCGGTAATCTCCGCGTCGCACAACCCGCCCGAGTACAACGGCATCAAGCTGTTCGACGCCCAGGGATACAAGCTGCCCGACGACGTCGAGGACGAGATCGAAGCGTTCGTGACGGCCGGAGGGCTTGAGGCCCGCGGGCTCGAGAACATGCCGAAGGGTGCCGATGTGGGCTTCGCGGTTCCGCTGAAGGATTCCACGGAGATATACGTGTCGCATGCCGTGTCGTCCATCAAGGACCAGGGCATCGACTTCGAGGGCTACAGCGTGGCCATCGACACGGGCCACGGCGCCTCGTTCGAAAGCAGCCCCGAGGCCTTCCGCCGCCTGGGCGCCACGGTGCATGTCATCAACGACGACTACGACGGCACCGACATCAACGTGCAGTGCGGGTCGACCCATCTCGATCCGCTTCGCGAGTTCGTCGCCGAGAAGGGCGCCGACATCGGCGTAGCCCATGACGGCGACGCCGACCGGGTCATGCTCGTCACCCCCGAAGGCGACGAGATCGACGGGGACGTGATGGAGGCCGTCATGGCCATCGACATGAAGAACCGAGGCGTGCTTTCCGGCGACACCGTCGTCACCACCGTCATGAGCAACCTCGGCTTCATCCATGCCATGCGCGACGCCGGCATCAACGTGGTGCAGACGAAGGTTGGCGACCGCTACGTGCTTGAGGAGATGCGTGCGAACGGCTTCTCCATCGGCGGCGAGCAGTCGGGCCACATGATTCTGCTGGAGCACAACTCCACGGGCGACGGCCTGATGACCGCCGTGCAGTTCATGGCTGCGGTGAGGCGTTCCGGCAAGAGCGTGTCCGAGGCCGCGGGCATCGTGACCAAGTTCCCGCAGGAACTCATCAACGTGCGCGTGGCCGACAAGGAGGCCGTGGCGTCGAGCGACGTGGTGGCAGCAGCCGTGTCCGAGGCCGAGGCCGCCCTGGGCGACGATGGCCGCGTCCTGCTGCGTCCCAGCGGCACCGAGCCCGTGGTGCGCGTCATGGTGGAGGCTGCATCGTCCGACGACGCCCAGAAGTGGGCCCGCAAGTTGGCGGACGTGATCGAGGGTTTGTAATACTTCGGCCTTTCGGACTCTGAGGGCGCAGGGCCCCAGCCTACAGCAGCCCTTCGGCGGCAAGGTCGCGGCCGATGGCCACGTACTCGGAGCAGTTGACCTTCAGGCCTTCCAGCTCCTCGGGAGTCAGCTCGCGTGCCACCTTGGCCGGCGAGCCGATGACAAGCGTTCCGTCGGGGGCATCCATCTTGCCCGTGACCAGCGCGCCTGCGCCTATTAGGCAGTTGCGCCCGATCTTCGCGCCGTCCAGCACGATGGCGCCCATTCCCACCAGCGAACCGTCGCCGATGGTGCATCCGTGCAGTATGGCGCCATGTCCGACCGACACGTCCTCGCCTACCACCACGTCGCCGTCGATGGGCACGTGCATGCACGCCAGCTCCTGCACGTTGCTGCGCGCCCCAACGTACACGTGGCCGCCCATGTCCCCTCGCAGGGTGGCGCCGTAAAGCACTGTCACGTCTTCGGCGATGTGCACGTCGCCGACCAAGGTGGCGTTTCCGGCTATCTTCGCGGACGGGTGTATCTCGGGCTTTCCGTAGGTCATGAAGGCTCCTTGCGACGAGGGCTTTAAGAGGTGCAATCATAGCAGAGTAAACATATATAATCATGTCATCGAACAAGCCTCGCCCAGCTTCGTTCAAGGAGGCGTTCATGCTCGAACAGGTCGATTTCAAGAAGGACGAGCTTTCCAAAGGGGAGTACAAGAAGCGCTACAAGGAGCTTGTAGAGAAGCTGGTGGTGCTGCAGCAGAAGGCCGTCAACAACGGGATAGGCCTCGTCGTGCTCTTCGAGGGATGGAACGGCGCAGGCAAGGGCTCGCGCATCTCCGACCTGATGTACAACCTCGACGCGCGGGCCACCAGCGTGTACGTGTCCCCCGACGTCGACACCGAGGAATACAAGCATTTCCCCGGCCGCAAGCACGGCGTGTCCGGATTCTATCCCCTGATGAAGGAATTCTGGGAGGTGCTCGGCGAGCGCGGCGACATCACCTTCTACGACCGTGGCTGGTATTCCAAGGCCACCGAGCTCATGCTGACCCATTCCACCAGCGAGCTCGTGCTTCCCCGCGAAGGCACGCGGCATTACCTCGAGTCCATCCGCGACTTCGAGGAACAGCTGGTCAGCGACGGGTACGTCGTCGTCAAGTTCTTCATGCACGTGCGCAAGAAGGCGCAGATGAAGCGGCTCAACCGCCTATACGACGATGCGGCCACCCGTTGGCGCGTCCCCGAGAAGAAGCTTTTCAGCGTGAAGGACTACAACGAGGCCTACAAGCTCTACGACCGCCTGCTGGAGGGGTCGAACTTCGAGTTCGCGCCGTGGATCCTGCTCGACGGCGAGGACGGCCGGCGCGCCAACATCGCCATCGCCGAGACGCTGATCGAGGCCATCGAGGGGGCGCTTGAGGCGAAGGGGAAGGACGCCGTGCGACGCGACGCCGAGTCGGCAAGGCTGCTGGTCGACGAGGAGGCGGCGGCCGAGGAAGGCCTTTCGGTCGAGGAGGCCAAGGCGGCGGCCCAGCACTCCTTCGCCCCCGAATCGTCCCGCTTTGAGATCGTGCGAGACTACCCGTCGGTCGACGAGATGAACCACGGGCTTTCCATCGACCCCGAAGAGTACAAGAAGAAGCTCAAGAAGCTGCAGGGCAAGCTGTTCCGCTTGGAGAACCTCATGTTTCAGGCGCGTGTGCCGCTCGTCATCATGTACGAAGGGTGGGACGCCGCGGGGAAGGGCGGCAACATCAAGCGCGTCGCCCAGGCCCTCGACGCGCGCGCATACACCATCATCCCGTCGCCCGCGCCCACCAAGCCCGAACTGGCGCATCCGCACCTGTGGCGCTACTGGACGCGCCTTCCGAAGGCCGGGCACGTGGGCATGTTCGACCGGTCGTGGTACGGGCGCGTGCTGGTCGAGCGCGTCGAGGAGATAACTCCACCCGAACGCTGGGCCCAAGGCTACGATGAGATCAACGAGTTCGAGCACGACCTGGTGGACTGGGGCGCCATCCTGCTGAAGTTCTGGGTGGACGTCAGCGACGAGGAGCAGCTGGCCCGCTTCAAGGCCCGTCAGGAAGACCCTGCCAAGCAGTGGAAGATCACGCCGGACGACTGGCGCAACCGCGAGAAGTACCCTCAGTACAAGAGCGCCATCGACGACATGTTCCGCCTTACTTCCACCACCTATGCGCCATGGATAACGCTTGAAAGCGACGACAAGAAGTACGCCCGCATCAAGGCGTTGAAGATCATCGTGGAGGCCCTCGAGGAAAGGCTTGGCGTCAAAGGATGAAGGGGCCGCGGCGCCGCCCTCGCAGCGCCGTTCGTCCACGCCTAACGCCGACGCATACGCCACAGAACGTCAGGAGAAGCCATATGTCCGACAACAACGAAAGCAAGCGCAAGCGCTACTCGTACATGCAGAACCGCGAACTGTCGTGGCTCGAGTTCAACAAGCGCGTGCTCGACCAGAGCGCCGACCCGTCGGTGCCGCTGCTGGACCGCCTCGGCTTCCTTTCCATATACTGGTCGAACCTGCAGGAGTTCTTCATGATCCGCGTCGGGTCGCTCACCGACCTGTCGCTGGTCAAGAAGACCATCATCGACTCCAAGTCGGGCATGACGCCCGAGCAGCAGCTCGTTGCGGTGTACAAGCGCTGCCACGAGCTGTACCCCTACTACGAGGGATGCTACAAGGCGTTGCGCAAGGACCTCATGGCCGAGGGAGTGGTGAACAAGTCGGCCAAGAGCCTCACCGACGACCAGGCCTCGTTCGTCGCTGACTACTTCGACGCGAACGTGATGCCGTTCCTGTCGCCGCAGATCGTAAACGCGCGTCATCCGTTCCCGCACCTCGAGAACGGAGCCCTCTACATCGTCGTCAGGCTCGACGAGGGGGCCGACAAGGATGCCAAGAAGAAGTCGAAGGCCGACAAGCCCGCCGGCGGCAAGGGCAAGGGCGGAAAGAACGTCGGCGCCGAGGGTGTGACGCTGGGCATAATCCCATTGCCTCGCCAATGCGGCCGCATAATCCGCCTTCCGGGCCCAGGGCTGCAGTTCATCCTGCTCGAGCACGTGATAGAGATGTTCGTGCAGGAGGTCTTCTCCATGTACAAGGTGAAGCACACGAACGTGATCTGCGTCACGCGCAACGCCGACCTCGACGCCGTCGAAGGCGCTGAGGAGCAGGGCGAGGACTATCGAGAGCACATCAAGAAGATCCTCAAGCGCCGCACGCGTCTGATGCCGGTGCGGCTGGAAACCGAGAAGGAGCTGTCGGCCACGGTGAAGCCCGTCCTTTTGGAAAGGCTCGACCTGAAGGCTCCGCAGACCTTCGTCAGCAAGGTGCCGCTCGACCTCGGGTACGTGTACGACCTTGCGGCGATGCTCGACGCCGACAAGAGGGCCCAGCTGTCCGCTGCGCCGTTCTCGCCGCAGTGGCCCGCATCGCTCGACCCGAACCGCTCGGTCATCGAGCAGGTCGGCGAGAAGGAAGTGCTTCTGTCCTATCCCTACGAGTCGATGGACGCCTTCGTGCAGCTGCTGCGCGAGGCGGCGGTCGACCCCCAGGTGGTTTCCATCCGCATCACGCTGTACAGGCTGGCGAAGCAGTCGCATCTGGCCGAGGCGCTGATCGCGGCTGCCGAGAACGGCAAGGAGGTGACGGCGCTCTTCGAGCTGCGCGCACGTTTCGACGAATCCAACAACATCGAATGGTCGCAGCGCTTCGAGCAGGCGGGATGCCGCGTCATCTACGGGTTCCGCGACTACAAGGTGCACTCGAAGATCTGCTGCATCACGCGCCAGACCGAAGGCGGCCTTCAGTTCATCACCCAGCTGGGCACGGGCAACTACAACGAGAAGACGGCGCGGCTGTACACCGACTTCTCGTTCATCACGTCCGACCCCGCCATCGGGCGCGATGCGGCCGTGTTCTTCCGCAACATGACGCTGGAGAACGTCAGCGACGAGTACACGCACCTATGGGTCGCCCCGCTTCAGATCAAGCAGAACATCATCGCGGGCATCGACGAGCAGATCGCCAACAAGAAGGCGGGGAAACCCGCCGGGCTGTTCTTCAAGACGAACTCCATCACCGACAAGGAGATAATCGACAAGATCGTGGAGGCCTCGCAGACAGGGGTGCAGTGCACGCTTATGGTGCGCGGCATATCGTGCATCGTGCCCGGCATCAAGGGCTACACCGAGAACGTGTGCGTCGTCAGCATCGTCGGGCGCCTGCTCGAGCATTCACGCATATACCTGTTCGGGCCGTTCGACGGCGACTTCAAGGTCTACCTGTCGTCCGCCGACCTCATGACGCGCAACATGGACAAGCGCGTCGAGGTGGCATGGCCGGTGGCGAACCCGGTCCTGCGCGACCAGATCCTTGGGTACATAGGCGCCTGCATGGCGGACACCGCCAAGCTTCGCGACCTGCTTCCGAACAAGAAGTACACGGACCTCGGCTTCTTCGCGAAGGCCGACAAGGAGAACGGCCAGGTGGTCCTGTTCGACTCGCAGGCCTACCTCATCCACGAGGCGCAGCGCAAGCGGCTCGAATCCGACGAGGCCATCCTGTCGCAGCAAGGAGCGGACGTGTCGCGCGTGCGCGACGTGGCGACCGACGAACTCGAGCTGGACAGGCTGGGCGAAGAGGTCTCCGAATTCGAGGACGCCCAGGAAGAGGGGCGTGTCCAGGAGGAAGGTGCGGTCGACGGCATCGATGCGGCCGCTGTTGCGCTGGAAGCCTTGAAAGGGGCCGGCGACGAACCTGAGGAGATGGCCGCCGACGCCGCGGTCGACGGCGATGCAGCCATGGATGCCTTCGGCGAGGAGGCGTCGGAATTCGTGGACGCGGAAGGCGCGGGTGCAGCGGCCGAGGACGTGGAAGTTGCCGGCGCCGCGGCGGAAGGCGCAGAAGGTGCCGGCGCCGGATTGGACGAGGCCGAGCAGCGCGCCGGGTTTGATGCGCAAGACGAACGCGAGACCGCGGCCTACGCCGCCGACGGTGACGCATACGAGGCTCGCACGGGGCTGCCGGACATCTCGGGCCTTTACACGCCCGAGCCGAACCCCGAAGGGAAGTTCACCGTTCCCAACATGGAGGGCGAGCCGATAGAGGTTGCGCGCGTGGGAGGCCCCGTTCCTGACGGGGACGAGCAGGTGGCTGACGGCACAGCCGAGGCATTCGCCCGCACCGAGGCGTTTGGCGACGCCGATGCCGCCGACGACGCCGATGCGCCAGAGAACTCCGTCGACGCCGAGGCAGACGAGCAGTCCAGCATGTCGCAGGTGGCGGCCAGCATCGCCGAGGCCGTGGCATCCACCGCCGGCGCCGGGCCCGAAGTCATAAAGGAGCACGCCTTCGACGCCATGGTGGCCGCAATGGACCAGGCGCAGCCTTCCGGCGAAGCGCCTGCATCGCAGAGCGGCACCCAGGCGGACGCAGCGCCTGCAGCGCGGCCCGAGGCCCAGCCTGAAGCCGCGTCCAAGCCCGTCAAGAAGGAGTCCTGGTTCAAGAGGCATTTCGGCTAGGAACCGGGGGATTGCGCGCGCTTTGCGCAGGACGGTTGCACGAAGGCCGCAAGCTGCCCTGCGCAAGCCGATGCAACTGTGTTATAAACTAGGCAGCGCGTGCATGATGTGCACCGCTTTACACGAATGAAAGGGTTTTCCATGGAACTGTTCGGAATGCATATCGAACCTTGGGTCATCTGGGTTATCGTTGCCGTAATAGTCGTCCTCATCGTCGCGTTCGTGGCGAAGGGCTTCATCGACGAGATGAAGAAGAAGTAGGCAAGCCAACTAGAAGCAGGTGACCGATGGCAGGAAACGTCGATCCCGTATACCAGCAATCGGGATACGACTACGCTGACCAGGCATATGGCAAGACCGCTCGACGCCGCAGTGCGTGGAGCGTTTTGTTTTTCATAGCCCTGTTCGTGTTCCTGGCCGCATTGGCCGGGGTGGGCTACATCGTCTACACCTACTGGTCCGGGCAGAACGCCTACGACGAGCTGACCGAGCACGTCGAGGTCGACGACAACGGGAGCTATCTCACCCTGGGGTCGTTCGACGTCGACTGGGACGCGCTTCGGGCCATCAATCCCGACGTCGTCGGCTGGGTGTACCTTCCCGACTCGCCGATCAACTACCCCATCGTCTGGCGCGAGAACAACGACAACTACTACATGAAGCACAACTTCGCAGGCAACGGCGTGGGGGCGTTCGGCGCCGAGTACGGGTGCCCGGTGCTGAGCGAGGCGAACTCTCCCGAATGGACGGACCAGGTCAGCTTCGTCGCCGGCCACCACATGATGAACGGCACGATGTTCGCCTTCCTCGAAGACATGCAGGACAGCGCCGTCTTCAACGAGCACCGCACTTTCTACCTGCTCACTCCCGAGGGCAACTTCCGGCTGACGGCCATCGCTTGCGACAGCGTCCGGGGGACTTCCAAGGTCACGGTCATCCCCAACTTCGAGACCATCGAAGAGTTTCGCCAGTACCTGACGCAGCACGTGCAGGAGTCGTTGGCCCAGCCCGACCCGGCTCTGCCTTCGGTAGACACCATCGACCAGGCGGTCGCCTTCTACACCTGTAGCGCGCCGGACGACAGGTACCGCATAATGGTCTACTGCGCCGTGGAGGAGTTCCTTCCGGCAGGAAGCGATGTGTCCAAGGGCAATTCGCTGGTGGACGAGGCCGACGTGGGAAGCGTCGGGTCTGCCATGGATGAAAGGTTGCAAGGATGACGAACCGTTCACTCCCCGACCGCATGGAAGAGGAATGCGGCGTCTTTGGAGTCTATGCCCCAGGTCACGATGTTGCGCGCATGACCGGCTTCGGCCTGCAGGCTTTGCAGCATCGAGGGCAGGAAAGCGCCGGAATCGCTGTGGGAGACGGAGTCACGGTCACGGTGGCGAAGGATCTCGGCCTGGTCACGCAGGTGTTCGACGACGCTTCGCTTTCGGCGCTCGAAGGCAAGGTCGCAATAGGTCACGTGCGTTACTCCACCAGCGGGTCGAAGGCGTCTTGGGAGGCGGCCCAGCCCCATATGTCCGCCATCGACGAGGTGCTTTTCGCGCTGGCGCACAACGGCACGTTGATGAACACGAACGCCATGCGTGCGCAGCTGATCGCCGAAGGGGTGCAGCTTTTCTCGGCGACCGATTCCGAGGTCGCTGCCAAGTCCATCGGGCTCGTGACCAGGCAGACGCACCACCTCCGCGACGGCATCGCTGCAGCGATGGGGCGCATACAAGGGGCTTACGCCATGGTGGTGTGCACCGCCAATGCGCTGTATGCGTTCCGCGACCCGAACGGGATCCGGCCGCTATGCATAGGCAAGCTTCCCGAAGGCCGCGGCTGGGTGGTGTCCTCCGAGACGTGCGGCTTGGACATAGTCGGGGCCGAGTACGTCCGCGACGTAGAGCCTGGCGAGATCGTGCGTGTGAACGAGGAAGGGCTCGTGTCTTCGCAAGGTGTTCCCGCCGCCAGGCGCGCGTCCTGCATCTTCGAATACGTCTACTTCGCTCGCCCCGACAGCGTCATCGACGGGCAGAGCGTCTACCAGGCCCGTCGCGCCACCGGGCATATCCTGGCGCTGGAGGCGCCGGTCGAGGCCGACCTCGTGTTGGGCGTGCCTGACTCCGGCGTGCCTGCTGCGCTCGGCTATGCCGCCGAAAGCGGCATCAAGTACACCGACGGCATAGTGAAGAACCGCTACGTCGGACGCACCTTCATACAGCCTACCCAGGAGATGCGGCAGTTGGGCATCAGGCTGAAGCTGAACCCGTTGCCCGAGGTGATCGCCGGTAAAAGGCTTATCGTCATCGACGATTCCATCGTGAGGGGAAACACCTCAAAGAAGCTGGTCAAGATGCTGCGCGACGCAGGTGCGTCAGAGGTGCATCTGCGCATCACCAGCCCCGAGGTCACGTGGCCATGCTTCTACGGCATCGACACCGACACCCGCGAGCAGCTGCTTGCCGCCAACATGAGCATCGATGAAATGAACGAGTGGATTGGGTCCGACTCGCTGGCGTTCCTGTCCCTGAAGGGCTTGCACGACGCTGTGCGCAATGCGAACCATGACGGGTTCTGCGACGCCTGTTTCACGGGCGACTATCCAGTAGGCACGCCCGAGGGCGCTGGCAGCCAGCTGGGCCTGTTCGAGACGGAGTAGGGCCGCAGGCCGAGCGCTCCGGCATTCTTTCTGGGTCTCGCCCATCCCTTCGCCTCCGCTCGTCCGTCTGTCATTGTCTCGTCCGCTGCGCCTTGCGAGCTAGCAAGCAGGGAAGCTAGCAAGCAGGGAAGCAGGGAAGCAGGGAAGCAGGGAAGCAGGGAAGCAGGGAAGCAGGGTCTCTTGCTTCTGCGGATATACGATCCTTTAATCCATCCATGAGAGTCAGGCCTTCCACTTTGGACCTATGCGCGGAAATGGTTCGAATTTGGCAGAAAATCGCTCGTTTCAGTCGATGGCAACTGCCTTTAGGCGCACGGGATTCGTCTTGCATGAAACTTATGTCAAGAAAGCCCCGTTCAAAGGCTTGCCGGCTTTGCGTCTTTTGGTCGAATGCTTATAAATCTGCGGATGATCGACTGAAACGAGCGATATTCTGCCAAAAAGTCCATCTTTTCGTGCACGAGATGCTTCGTAATAGGGGCTGACGTCTTCTAGCGCTTCGACGGTGGTGGAGGCTGCTCTTCAAAAACCATCAAACCGTTTGGAGGCCTCGCCCATTGCGGGCACGGCGAGTCGTACTATGTGGCAGGCGTGCTTTTTCGTGGTAGGCGGTTACGGCCTCGATCTCCCCTTATGCCGCTTGGGGGGGGATGCCTATTCCGATTCGTGGCTGCTCCGCAGTTCTACAAGGGCGCGGCGCAGTTCTACTTGCTTACCCAGGAAACCGTCCCCTTCGTTTCTGATCCTTACCCCAAGTTTCGAGGCAACGGATTTGGCGATCTTGTCCGTTTTGCCGATGCTGGATACTTCTTTGTTCGTGACAGTCTGAACGTCATATCCCAGTAGCTCGATATCGTTTCGCCTTTCCGAGTCGGCAGCGATTTTTTCTGGCCCGGTGTGGAATTGGTCGCTATCGTACTCCAAGACCAGCTTTCTTTCGGGCCATGCGAGGTCGACGATTATGGACGTTCGGCTCAGAACGAAGCCGTTGGCCGTCCCCAGGTCCAAGCGATAATTAAGCTCTGGCTTTGGGAGGCCATAACCTCCCATTCGTCTCGGGAGCGTAAGTATCATGGCCAGCTCCGCTTCCATGGGAGATGCGGCATTGTCCAGCATGTGCTTTGCGGCCTGCCTGGCAGGGCCCGATCCCTGAACGCCTTTGGCGTGATCCAAGAAGCTCGCCAACTCCTTTATGCTGAACATGGCTGGGCATTTGGAGAAGCCTCGGGCGTCCGAGCGGTTGGATGCAAAACCGCCTGCCATCTCATAGCCGAGCCTTATGAGCTGTACGGGGGTCATTCTTCTTGCCAAGCGAACGAACGTAAACTTTGGGCTCGTCACGTACATGTCGCTATCCAGCCTGCAGACGGACTGCGAAGGCAAGCTTCCGGAAAAGACGGAATAGCTTATTCCCTTCGAGTGGTGCACGTCGCACTTCCTGCCGACAAGCACGTCTATGGGCTCTACGTCGAGGCAGAGCTGCTCGCAGGCTGCTGTTATATCGGATGCGGGCGCTACCTTCGAAGGGACGCGGGCCAGACGGCACGGCCGCGTCTCGAACAGGCTCGATCCGGTGATTCCGCTATGACGCCAGAATGCGAGTGCTGTTTCGTCTGTGAGGATGATCGCCATGCGCGCAGTCTAGCAGAGAGGCCTTTCGGGAAACTTAACGCTAACTTCCATGAAGCTTGGCGATTGAGTGAATGCGGATGAAGACTCAAGGATGCAAAGGCGCAATCATGAGCAGCAAACAAAGCGAGGTCGGGCGCATGGGCCGAAGCGAAGTGGAAGCATCATTGGCGCGAAAGTCGAAACAGAGCCATAGCGGGAAGCGGGGAGGCAGATGGAAGCATGGAAGCAAGCGTGGAAGTAAATGCGGACGGAAGCGCGGAAGAAAGCGAGGGCGACGTACGGCCTTCGGCGTTCCCATCTTGTACAATGACCCTATCCAACGATTGGGGTTTCAACATGGCAGAGCAGATCACTTACTCCCAGGCAGGTGTCGACATCGTCGAAGGCGCGAAGGCGGTAGACGCAATCAAGCCTCTGGTCCGGCGCACGTACAGAAACGAGGTGGTGGGCGACATCGGCGGGTTCGGCGGCCTGTTCTCCATCGCCGCAGCGAAGGACATGGAAGACCCCCTGCTGGTCAGCGGAACCGACGGCGTGGGAACGAAGCTCAAGGTCGCGCAGATGCTGGGCGTTCACAACACCGTGGGCATCGACCTGGTCGCCATGTGCGTGAACGACATCCTGGCGACGGGGGCAGAGCCCCTGTTCTTCCTGGACTACGTCGCCGTGGGGAAGCTGTCGTCCGAGGCCATGGCGTCCATCGTGGAGGGCATAGCGAAGGGATGCATCATGTCAGGATGCTCGCTGATCGGCGGCGAGATGGCCGAACACCCCGGCGTGATGGCCGACGACGACTACGACCTGTCGGGCTTCTGCGTGGGCATAGTCGACCGTCCCAAGATGCTCGACCCGGAGCACGTTCGCGTCGGCGACGTGCTCGTGGGCCTGCCGTCCAGCGGGTTGCACTCCAACGGTTACTCGCTGGCCCGCAAGGTGGCAGTCGAAGGCAGGACGCGGGAAGAGCTTTCCCAGTCGCGCGACTACCTTAACGGCAAGAGCATCCTGGGGGCGCTTCTCCAGCCCACGCGCATATACGTGAAGCCCGTTCGCGAGGTGATGGAGGCCGTTCCGGGGGCGCTTCATGCATTGGCGCACATCACGGGCGGCGGAATCTCGGAGAACCTCAACCGTGCGCTCAACGAAGGGGTCGACGCCGAGGTGCGCCTTGGGACCTGGGACGTTCCCCCCATCGTCCAGTTCGTCTGCGAAGAGGCCAACCTTTCGCAGAAGGAGGCGCTCAAGACCTTCAACATGGGAGTGGGGATGGTCCTTGTGGTGGCAGCCGACCAGGCCGACGACGTGATGCGCGAACTGTCGAAGATGGGCGAGAAGCCGTTCGTCATGGGGAGCATCGTCGAGGGCGACGGCAAGGTTATATACAAATAATGGAAGGCGTGATAGGGACGTTCGCTTTTGGCACATTTGAAACAGGGCGTTCGTGACAAACGACCTGGCCACTGCCACGGCCACGACAAGACGAGTTGCCCCCACTTCCGCCATCTAGGCACGGACTCGAAAGGAAGGCAAATGTCGAACCTCAAGATAGGCGTTCTGCTCTCTGGAAGCGGCACCAACCTGCAAGCCATAATGGACGCGGTTCGCGACGACGGGCTTCCGGTTGAAATCGTGCAAGTCGTGTCCTCTCGTCCCGACGCTTACGGCATCAAACGCGCCGAGGAGGCAGGCATTCCGGTTATGGTGATGAACCGGTCGATGTACGAAGACCCGCGTGCCGCCGATGCGCACATCGTGGAAGCGCTTAGGGGCGCCGGTGCGGAATACGTCGTCATGGCGGGATACATGCGCAAGGTCACGCCGGTCATGCTCGACGCGTTCCCCGATCGGGTGCTGAACCTGCACCCGGCGCTTCTGCCCTCGTTCGTTGGCGCGCACGCCATAGACGACGCCTACAACGCCGGCGTGAAGGTGACGGGCGTTACCGTGCACCTGGCCAACGAGGAATACGACAAAGGGCCCATAGTCGCCCAGGTGCCTGTGCGCATAGAGGAAGGCATGTCGCTGGACGAGCTTGAGGTCGCCATCCATGCGGTCGAGCACGTGCTGTATCCGCGCGTCCTGCGCCAGATCGCCGAAGGCCGCATGACCATCGGCGCCGACCGCCACGTGCATATAGAAGAGTAAGGGGCATCCCTTGACACGCATGTCGCGTATTTCCGTCATGCGGATGGGTTGTATCCGTTGACAAAATCCTTCGCAAAGTTCAACCAATCAGCCGGATGCTCCGGCAAACGGAGCTTGAGAAAACGTCTTCACAATTCAGGCGCGATATAAGACCCCGAGTTTCAAAAAAGCAGAATATCGCCAGCAAGAGCCCTACAACGCCGTAGGCGTGAAATGGTGCGCTCTGGCGCGTGTGCGAGTGGCGGCCAAAAAACTTTCGGCAAAAACTTGATTTTTTTTTCAATGACTAGAGTGGTATCTGCATGTGTTCGTGCATCTTATGCGAAAAGGGTAAGAAAACCAAAGGAAAGGAATTTTTGGCATGAAGAAGAAATTCGCAGCAGCATTCGTTGCCTTCGCGCTTGCTATGGCGATGCCTGCAGCAGCCTTTGCCGCAGACAGCGTCGAGGCTGACACGGTGGTGCCGAACGCTGAGTCCGTCATCGACACGTCTGCCAATGGCAACGGCATGAGCAAGGTCATAATCAACGGCAACACGTCTAACGTGTATGCCAACAACTTCGGCAGTACGGTTGAAGACTCGCAGGCCAACGCTTTCGCTTACGCGACCGACAAGGGCGCTGCGGCAGCCGACGAGGCTGTTGCCAAGGCGACCGAGGACAACAAGGCCAAGCTGGATGCGCTCAACGCTCAGCTTGCGGTTGCTGTCACTCCGCAGGACCAGCGTGCTATTCAGGCTCAGATCGATGCAATCAACGCCGAGATCGCCAAGGCTGGCACCGATGCCACCAAGGCTTGGACCGACGCCGCCAAGGCCTACAACAAGGCCGTTGGTACCTTTGCCAACATCAACGGCAACGAGGTCATCAACACCTTCGAGCTTCAGGGTGACAACGTTGGCGGCATGACTGTCACCATCGTGCTCGACAAGGCTCAGTACGCTGGCCACACCGTGACCGCTCTTATCCTTGACGAGAACGGCAAGACCATCCAGAAGACCCTGGTCGTCGACAAGAACGGCTGCATCAAGATCGAGAAGGACGGCTTCTGCGTCTGGACCCTCGTTGACTGCAGCGGTGGGCTGCCGGCAGGCGTCGTGCCTGAGAACGGCGTCCAGCAGGCCGACTTCGAGAAGGCTCTGAACGTTCTTGGCAACGCCACCGACAAGGGCACCTCTCCCAAGACGGGTTGCTAATCACCCCTTATTCGTTTTGAACACAGCATAAAAGATGCATGAATTCGCGATTTCATGTGGAAGGGGAGCTGTAGGGGCTCCCCTTTCTCGTCTTGGTGCCTGTGTTGGTCAAACGAATGCGTCGATGGCGTGCCAACACGCCGAATGCTATCAGAAAGCGACGGGCGTCGTGCTTGACGCTCCTCGAAAGGATGGATGAAATTGGCCGCTAGCCCCAATAACGACCAGAACGACAAGAAGAAGCCCACCTATAGGAAGTCCTCCGACGGCAAGGATGCAGGCCAATCCAAGGTCCGGAAGATTCCTCCTGCGAATCCTCAAGACGCCAAACCGATGCGGGAAAGTGCGGAAGCTTCCGAGAAGGACGCTCCATCGAAGGACATCAAAGACGAGGCGAAGTCACCGAAGGATATCAAGGGTGACGTGAAGCCCTCGAGCGACTTCATCAAGAAGACGGATGCGCAAAGCGAGAACAAGCCTGACGGTGACGCGAAGCCGAAGGAAGCCCAGAAGCCGCACAGCCATGTCGCTGCGAAGAAGAAGTCTAGGAAGCCGTTAGCCATAGGCATAGCAGCCGTCGTGGTGGCCGCGGTCGTTGCCATGGGAGTAGGGATGGGCCTTTCGGGCAACAACGAAGCCGGCGAGGCCCAGGACGAGACGATGCTTTCGTTCTCGGACACAAAGTACAACGATGCGGGCGAGCTTGTGAACCCCGTCGACTGGGACGAGTGGATCGGCCGCAACCCTGACGTATATGCCTGGCTGCAAGTGGAAGACACCAACGTCGACTATCCCATCCTGCAGCATCCGCTGGTTGACGACTACTACTTGATGCGCAACATCGACGGCGAGCCGGAAGTGAACGGCACCCTGTACACGCAGGTTGGGTACAACACCAAGGACTTCGAGGAAGACCCGGTGACTCTTATTTACGGGCACACCTTCGAGCAGGCCGACACGATGTTCACCACGCTTCACAACTTCGAGGACGAGACGTTCTTCGAAGAGCATCCCACCTTCTACATCTATACGCCTGACGAGCGCCTGGAATACGAGGTGGTTTCGGCCTTCGAGTACGACAACAGCCACATATTGATGGCGAACGACATGAACGACCCGCAGGTGCGCGCCGATTTCTTCAAGATGGTGCAAGACCCGAGCTCCATCAACAAGAACGTTAGGAAGCTGGAAGCGGAGCTGAACCCCGACAAGGACAAGTTGCTGATTCTCAGCACGTGCACGCAGCCTGCCAACAACAATGCCCGCTACCTGTTGGTGGCCGTGCTCAAGAGCGTTGAAAGCACGGAGGACGTCGACATAGACGACGACAGCGGAGTAGTGGAAGAGCACGAAATAACGCAGGAGGAGCTCGACGCGATGCCGGACGTCGAGTAACCGAATTATCTTCCTGAGAAAACCGACCGATTGGGGGGGCAGGAGCTGAACAAGGCGTCATGGGCCAGCCATTCCTTTCTTTTGGCAAGAAGACCCATTGCTGGTTCTGTGACGTCTTTTCCAGCTCCTGTCGCCCGGTTGGCCTTCGTCAAGGTGGGGAGCATGGCCTCACCCTCATGCAGCAGGCGGCTTCAGCCGTCGAGGGTGAGGCTTTGCTCCCGAATCCTTGCAAAAGCCATTGTTGAAGACGGCGTAGGCGTATGGGCCAAAGACCCGCCCAGCGCCGCATAGGAGTCATTTGCTTCATGGCAAGCACATATCGAAGGAAAAGACCGCACGAAAGCGCCGCAAGCGCATAGCCAAGGCGGCGGCAATCTGCGTGGCTGGGGCATGCTGCGTGGCCTTGGTGTCAGTAGGCGCGCTCGTTGCATTCACTGCCATGGGGAAGGGGAACCTGCTGCGTGAGTTTTCGCTGAACGCGCCTGAAGGCATTGCGGCTTCGGATGGAGGGAAAACCGTCACTTCCGATGGAGGCAAGTATGTTCAAAAGGCAGGCATGACGTCCGTCCTCCTGCTTGGACGCGACGGGCGTCAGACCGAGCAGCTCAATGGGCAGGCTGACTTCATAATGATTGCTGCCATTGACACGGATACGGGCGAAACGACCCTGATCTATATTCCGAGGGACACCATGGTCGACGTGCAAAGGACCTATGACCATTCGGACGAATATGCCGACACGGTCACGATGCAAATCGCTGCGGCGTTCGCTTACGGATCGGACTTCGAGCATTCCGCGAAGCGCATGTGCGACGTGGTGTCCCGTCTGTTGCTCAACATACCTTTGGACTACTTCTTCCTGCTGGACATCAACGGAATCGGTGCTCTCGCAGACGCTGTGGATGGCGTGCAGTTGGAGTCAATCGAAGACGTGCCCAAGACCGACATGAAGAAGGGAGAGTGGCTCGACCTTAGGGGAGATTCTGCCAGGCTTTATGTGACCGAGCGCGACACCCACGAGGCTTGGAGCGCCGGAAAGCGCCTTGAACGACAGAAGCAGTTCGTGAACGAGTACGTCAAGAAGCTGCTGGAAATGGTCAAGAACAACCCGCAGACAGCGTTGGACGTGGTCGATAGCGTGAGCAGCTACTCCATCACCAACCTAGGTCCGACCGAGATTGCATACCTGGCATCGCTCTTTTCAAGCACGGGGCTTGGCGGAATGGACGTCGTCACGCTTCCGGGAGAGTCCGTCTATAACGAAGAAACGGGTTACGAGGAGTACCTCGTCGACAGCAGCGGCGTGATGCCCATCGTGCTGGACGTGTACTACGAGCCCGCGTAAGCATGCGCCAAAAGCGAACGTTCTCCGGCACGCCTCAAGCCGTCCTCGGTCGCGCCGTCCGGCCTCCGGCGTGCGTCAAACCTGATAAAGTGAGACGCATGAAAACGCATGCCCGACAGGAGGACGCATGAATCGAACAGTCATAGAAGGCATCATCAACGACTTGAACGCCGGACGCACGCCATCCCTCGACGTCGCAGACTTCGCCTGCTTCTCGGAAGAGGCCACTGCCGGCAACCCGCACATAGGCCCCGAGGCATTGCAGGCCATCGCGAACGGTCTGACCCAGGCCGATGTCCCAACCTTCGAGCGCGCCCTTCGCGCCATGGACGAGGGCGACCTGGCGTGGCTTGGCTTCAAGGTGGTCTACGACCCGGCCGAAGCGCAAGCGAACACCGACAACGAGGTCACCAAGAAATACGGCGACGTGGGCTCGGCCGACGGCGAGTCGATGGTGTTCTTCTGCAACGACACCAAGGAGATCGTCAGTCCCCGCGAGCCTTCCCCCCGCGACGTGTTCCAGATGAAGGACGTCACGCGTGGCCCTTCGATGCACAACGAGCAGTTCGAAGGCCTCACTTGGGCCAGCGTGCCGCTGTTCGGGAAGGTGCGCGTGTGGCTTCTGGGCGCGTCCGACGCCGCTTCCGAAGTGGCCGCGCTCGCCGACCACGTGGGATTCCATGTGGTGGCCGTCGACTACGACCCGGCCTACCTCAACGCCGATCGCTTCCCGTCCGTCGAGCGCATCATGCTTCACGGCGGCGACTTCCACGAGCTGGCCAACATGACCGCGTCTCCCGACGACTACGTTTGCGTGCTGACGCGCGGCCACATGTTCGACCCCCAGGGCTGCGTGTGGGCGATCGAGAACGGCGTGCATTACGTGGGCATGATGGGCTGCGCCGGCAAGAACTCCACCGTGCACGACCTGGTGATCGACGCCGGAGCGACCGAGGCCGACTGGGACCGCATCAAGCGCCCCATCGGGCTGAAGTTCGGCGCGAAGACGCCTGCCGAGCTGGCCATAGCGATAGTCGCCGAGCTCGTCGACGTGCGCTACAAGCAGCGCTATAGTGAAGAGGCACAGCAAAAGCACGAGTCGTCTCTGGGAAGGTAGACCATGGCTGATCCGAAAATCAAGCGCGTGCTCATGTCCGTGACGGACAAGAGCGGAATCGTCGAGTTCGCCCGCACTTTGAGCGAGGAGTTCGGTGCCGAGATAATATCCACCGGCGGCACCGCGAAGGTGATCGCCGAGGCCGGCATCCCCGTGACCCCCATCGACGAGGTCACGCAGTTTCCCGAGATGATGGACGGCCGCGTGAAGACGCTGCATCCGCGCGTGCACGGAGGCCTTCTGGCCAAGCGCGACAACGCCTCGCACATGGCGCAGGCGGCCGAGCACGGCATCGAGATGATAGACATGGTGGTCGTCAACCTGTACGCGTTCAACAAGACGGTCGACTCGGGCGCCGACTTCGACACATGCATCGAGAACATAGACATCGGCGGCCCGTCCATGCTGCGTTCCGCCGCGAAGAACTTCGAGAGCGTGGCCGTGGTCACCGACCCCGCCTCTTACGGCGAGATCGCCGAAGAGATGCGCCGCAACGGCGGATGCACCACGCGCCCCACGCGCGCGAAGCTGGCGCTTGACGTGTTCGCCACCACCAGCGCCTACGACGGCTCCATTGCGAAGTGGCTGGGCGGGCAGCTGGCCGACGCCGGCGACGGCAGCGCCGATGCCCAGCTGGACTTCCCCGAGCAGATGCAGGTGGACCTCACCAAGAAGCAGGCATTGCGCTACGGCGAGAACCCGCACCAGGCGGCGGCGTTCTACACGCGCGACGACTTCCCAGGCGCCCAGCACACGCTGGCGCACGCCATGCAGCTGCAGGGCAAGGAGCTTTCCTACAACAACTACCTCGACCTGGACGCCGCGTGGGCGGCCGTCCGCGAATACGACCAGCCTGCATGCGTCATCGTCAAGCATCTGACCCCTTGCGGGGTTTGCGTAGACGAGGACGTGACGAAGGCGTACAAGCGCGCCCACGAGTGCGACCCGGTGTCTGCCTACGGCGGCGTCATGGCCTTCAACAGGCCCGTCACCGGCGAGCTTGTGGGTGCCATCTTCGACAACAAGCAGTTCGTGGAAGCCATCGTGGCGCCCGAGTTCTCGGGCGATGCATGCGAGATGTATGCCAGCAAGCCGAACTGCCGCCTGCTTGCGACAGGTGGTGTGAACCCGGCGGGCGAGGGCATCGAGTTCCGCAGCGTGGAAGGCGGTCTGCTCGCCCAGGGCAGCGATTCCGTCTCCGAAGACCCAGACACGTTCACCGTGGCAGGCGACGTGCAGCCCACCCCCGAGCAGATGCGCGAGCTGATGTTCGCGTGGAAGGCCGTCAAGTCGGTCAAGTCGAACGCGATCCTGATAGCCAAGGACGACGCCAGCGTGGGCGCGGGCGGAGGCCAGCCGAACCGCGTGAACTCCGCGCGCATCGCCGTGGAACAGGCCGGCGACAAGGCGAAGGGCGCCGTCGCCGCAAGCGACGCTTTCTTCCCGTTCCGCGACGGGTTCGACGTGCTGGCCGACGCGGGCGTGGTGGCCGTCATCGAGCCGGGTGGGTCCATCCGCGACGAGGAAGTGATCGCCGCCGCCAACGAGAAGGGCGTCGCACTGGTGTTCACTGGCCATAGGCACTTTAGGCATTAATAATTGGGTTATCGATTCCAGCGATAGCAATTCATCGGGAATTGCTATTTTGCATGCGCGTGTTTCTGTTCTACACTTAGGCGCTGTTATCTCCAAAACAGAACGGAACACGCTTTGATAGAACTCAGGAACCTGAACAAGACGTTCAAGACCGCGCAAGGCGAGGTCTCGGCCGTGCGCGACGTCAACCTGACGATTTACGACGGCGACGTCTTCGGGATCATAGGCTTCTCCGGCGCGGGCAAGTCCACGCTGGTGAGATGCATCAACCTGCTCGAACGGCCCACTTCCGGCGAGGTCGTGGTCAACGGCACCGACCTGATGAAGCTGAACCGCAAGCAGCTTCGCGGCGCGCGCAAGAAGATCGGCATGATCTTCCAGCAGTTCAACCTGCTGGCCCAGCGCACGGTGGAAGCAAACGTGCGCTACCCGCTGGACATTGCGGGCGTCAAGCGTGCCAAGGCCGACGAACGCGTGGCCGAGCTTCTGAAGCTGGTCGATCTGGAAGACAAGGCGAAATCTTACCCCTCGCAGCTCTCCGGCGGCCAGAAGCAGCGCGTGGCCATCGCCCGCGCGCTTGCGTCCGACCCCGAGATCATCCTGTGCGACGAGGCCACAAGCGCCCTCGACCCCATAACCACGCGCTCCATCCTTGCGCTGTTGAAGGAGCTGAACGAGCGTCTTGGCGTCACCATCGTGGTCATCACGCACGAGATGCGCGTCGTCGAGCAGATCTGCAACCACGTCGCCGTAATGAGCGACGGCGAGATCAAGGAAGTCGGCACCGTGCACGACGTGTTCCTCAACCCGCAGTCCGAAACGGCCAAGCGCCTGATCGAGCCGTCGTCCAACGACGCGCTGCAAGTCGCCGAGAACACGCTGCGGCTGGCCTTCACGGGCGATGAGTCGGGCGCGCCGGTCATTTCCGACATGACCGTGAAGTGCAACACCATGGTGAACATCCTGTCGGCCAACACCGAGAACATCGGCGGCAAGGCCTTCGGGCAGATGCTCATCGAACTTCCCGACGACGCCGACGAGAAAAGGCGCATAACCGAATACCTCGACGAGCGCGGCATCCATTACGAGACGGGGGCGCCTGCCCCAAGCGAAGGACAGCCTGCTTCCGACGGCTGCTCCAACGTCCCCGAAAACGCCTCAGAGGGTGAGGCCGAGGTCGCGTCCGGCTTCGACGAGAACCTGACCGACCTGACCGAGGACGTGCGGAAGGGGGATGGGCTGTAATGTCGCAGCAGATGATCGACCTCATAGTCAGCGGCACGTGGGAGACGCTGTACATGACGCTCGTCTCCACCCTGATCGCCTACGTTTTGGGCGTGCCGATCGGCATAGTGCTGTACGTCACCGGCGAAGGCGGAATACGCCGCAACCGCGCAATCAACCTGGTGGTTGGCATCGTCGTCAACGTGCTGCGCTCGGTCCCGTTCCTCATCCTGTTGGTGTTCATCCTGCCGTTCACGCGCTTCGTCGTGGGCACGACCATCGGCTCCACCGCAACTATCGTGCCGCTGGTGGTCGCGGCTGCGCCGTACGTGGCGCGCATGGTGGAGTCGTCGCTGAAGGAGATCGACCCGGGAGTGGTGGAGGCCTCGCGTGCGATGGGTTCGTCCGCCTGGCAGATCATCACGAAGGTGTTCCTGCCCGAGGCCAAGCCGTCGCTTCTGGTGGGAGCCACCATCTCGCTGGCCACCATTCTGGGCTATTCCGCCATGGCCGGCTTCGTGGGCGGCGGCGGCCTGGGCGCCATCGCCATCAACTACGGCTACTACCGATACCAGTCCGACATCATGTTCGTCACCGTCATCCTGCTGGTCATCATCGTGCAGATCTTCCAGGAAGGCGGCCTGAAGCTGGTCAGCAAGGTGGACAAGCGAATGCGCTAGGCGTCTGACCGCCGCCAACCGGGACGGGCGCGGCGGCCTTCCACAAAAGGCATGCTGCCTGCCGGAAACCGGCGCCCTTTTTGCAGCGTCTCATCAAGGTCAAAAGCCGAACGGCTAGACATATATATGGAATGTGGACCGAAAGGAAGAAGGAACCATGAAGAAGAACTTTTGGAAGAAGTTGGTCGCGGTGGCTGCGGCCGGCGTGCTTGCAAGCGCCGCCCTCGCCGGATGCGGTGCATCCGGGTCGTCCAGCTCAAGCGCAGGCTCCAGCTCGGGCTCCGCGGCCGACACCACCATCAAGGTCGGAGCGTCGGTGACGCCCCACGCCGAGATCCTCGACCAGGTGAAGGACACCCTGGCGCAGGAGGGCTACCAGTTGGAGGTCGTGGAATACAACGACTACGTTCTTCCCAACACCGCGCTTGAAGACGGCGACCTGGATGCCAACTACTTCCAGCACATCACCTACCTGAACGACTTCAACGAGGAGAACGGCACCCATCTGACCGATGTGGCAAGCATCCACTTCGAGCCGTTCGGCCTGTATGCCGGCCAGTCTGCAAGCATCGCGGAGCTTCCTGACGGGGCCACCATCGCGGTGCCCAACGACACCACCAACGAGGCCCGTGCGCTGCTGCTGCTCGAGCAGGAGGGTCTTATCACCCTGAACCCCGATGCGGGGCTGAGCGCCACCGTGGTCGACATCGTCGAGAACCCCAAGAACCTGAACATCCAGGAAGTCGAGGCCGCCCAGCTGGCCCGCGTCCTGCCTGACGTGAACCTGGCTGCAATCAACGGCAACTATGCGCTCGAGGCCGGCCTCAAGGTCTCCGACGCCATCGCCACCGAGTTGTCCGAGAGCGACGCCGCCAAGGCCTACGCCAACGTGCTGGTGGTGAAGGAGGGCACCGAGAACGAGCCCAAGATCCAGGCGCTTATCGACGCGCTGGAATCCGACACTGTCAAGGACTTCATCGAGCAGAACTACGACGGGGCCGTGGTCGCCGTATTCTAAACGCCTGCAAGGCAGCGCGAAGCTTTTGGGAATGCCGCCCGGTGGGACCACCGGGCGGCATTTTATTCCAGCCTTCCGCTAAACTAGGTGCCGTACCCTATTCGGCGACACGAGGGCGAGCTGGGCGATGGCCATCGAGATAAGCAGGGAAGAACTGGAGCGGGCAGGCGTGGTTGCGGGATGCCCCGCACGTTCCGACGCCGCGTCGGGCGCTGCGTGCCCGTCCGGTGCTGCGGCCGTCCCCGACGGCTCGCACAGAATCGAACGCACCCTTCCCATCGTCGGAATCGTCCCCACGTTCAAGGCGTCCGACTCGTCGCTCGAGCTTCCCGAGCGCTACGTCAAGGCCGTGATAGCCGCAGGGGGCGCCCCCGTGGTGCTTCCCTTCGCGGCCGACGTCAGCATATACGAGACCCTGCTGCCCAACATCGACGGGTTCCTGCTTTCGGGTGGCCAGGACATCGACCCCGTCCGCTACGGCGAGGACATCACGTTCGGCAAGGCCGAAGAGCTTGCCCCTGGCCGCGAGGAGGTCGAGTACCTCATCATAAGCTTCGCCCGCCAGTACGACGTTCCGGTGCTGGGAATATGCCGGGGCATGCAGATGATCAACGTGGCCTTCGGAGGCAGCCTTTACCAAGACCTTGGCGAACAGGCCAAATGCGCCGGGCATTGGCAGACGGAAGACTATTCGAAGCCCACCCACCACGTGCGC
>CAQLOA010000003.1:29235-32304 GCA_948829205.1 uncultured Eggerthellaceae bacterium | reverse complement strand
ACTGTCTGAGGCGCCGCGAAGCGGCGCCGAGTTCCGCAGAACCTCCGCCAAAACCCCACCGCGGGAACCGAGCCCTGCGGAGAGCGCGGAGGTTTCCGCCCCCTGATATGACGACCTACTAGAACTGGCGTTTCTCGTAGAGCTTCGCCGAAAGAAAGGCGCTGGCGACGTAGAGCACCAGCACGGCCCCGAACACGGTGCCGCCCAGGCCTAGCGCTGCGAAGGGGTTCGCCTGGCCCGCCTGCACGAGCGGCGAAATCCACGGCATCGCAGCCGCCAGCATTCCGCTGAGGCTGTCGGAGAAGGCAAGCAGAAGCGTCATGATCAGCACGAACGCCACAGGCGCGATGCGCGTGGCCTTCGTCATGCCAAAGCGCGTGAACAGCGGAAGCGTCAGCGCGGCGACCAGCAACATCATCGACGACACCAGCATGAGGTGCCCGCTTCCCTCCACGGGGTTGTAACCGTTCGCAAGGACCGCTGCCTGCTCGATGCCATCCATCGCCGACAGCGCCGAAGACGCGACGAACCCCAGCAGGGTTGCGATGGCCCAACTTGCCACCATCACAACGAGTATGCCCGCATAGCGGCCGAACACCACCTGATGGCGGCTGATGGGAAGCGTCAGGCGGAAGCGCTCCCAGCCTCCCATTTCGTCGTAGGCGGCCACGCTGAACACGTACATGAACGGGACCATGGCAACAAGGGCCGCAAGACCCACCAGGACGCTGGCCCCGCAGACGCCTATGAACACGGTCACGAGCAACCCGATGAGCGCGAACTGGACCAGCACCCGCTTCATGGTGATGAAATCCGAGCATATCATGGCCTTCATAGGGCTTCTCCCTTCAGCATCATGTTCATGTAGTCCTCTACGGTGGCGCGGTCGACCGGCGCGTCGGGGAATGCGCGGGCGAACGCGAAGCGGTCGGGGACCAGCAGGTCCACCCCGTAGCCATGCCGCAAAACGCGGGCACGCTCGCGGTCGACCAGTCCCAGCCCCACCACTTCCTCCAGCTGGCCCGCACGGCAATGCGCGATGCCGGCCACGTCGCAAAGGGCCTCCTTCTGCTCGCTCAGCAGCACTTGACCGCCATCTATCAGCACGATCTCGTCGGCGATCTTCTCGAGGTCGCTGGTTATGTGTGACGAGATCAGGATGGCGTGGCTTTCGTCCAGCATGAAGTCGCGCAGGATGTCGAGCACCTCGTCGCGGGCCATGGGGTCGAGTCCGGCCGTCGCCTCGTCGAGCACCAGCAGCTCGGGGTGGTGTGCAAGCGCGAACGCCATGGACAGCTTCATGCCCATGCCGCGAGACAGCTTCTCCACCGTCTTCTTGGGGTCGAGCCCGAAGGCGTCGGCCAGCTCGCCGAAGAGGCGGCCGTCCCAGCCCTTGTAGACCGCGCGTCCCAAGGCCTCGACGTCGGCCACCTTCATGGCCTGCGTGAACGAGCACGTGTCGAGGACGACCCCTATGCGGGACTTCGTGTCGGCAGGCAGGTTCTCAGGGTTGGGCACGCGTTGCCCGAAAAGGCCTATCTGTCCCCCGTCGGCGCCTGCCAGCCCCAGCAGCAGCCTTATCAGCGTGGTCTTGCCGGCGCCGTTCTGTCCGATCAGGCCGACCACCGTGCCGCGTTCAACCGTCAGGCTCAAGGGGCCTAGGACGAAGTCGCCGTAGCGCTTCTCGAGCCCCGTGCATTCGACTGCGTATTCCATGTCCTTCGTCTTTCGCGTCCGTGCAAGCGATTCGCCTAGCGCCAAAAGCCGCCCCGGCGCGCCGTCATTCGTCCTCCGAAAGGAGGTCCAGCATCTCGTGGAGTTGTTCGACGGGGATGCCGGCCGTCCACGCGTTGCGAAGGGCCTCTGTCAGAAGCTCCTCCACGCGCCTCATGCGGCTTTCGCGCAGCATCTCCTTGTTGCCTCCGGCGACGAACGTCCCCTTGCCCTGCACCGTGTCTATGAACCCGGCCTCTTCGAGGTCGGCGTAGGCGCGCTTGGTCGTGATCACGCTGATGCGCAGGTCGTTGGCCAAGGCCCGGATCGACGGCAGCGGGGCCCCTTCCGGCAGTTCGCCCGAAAGGATTGCGTCCTGGATCTGGGACGTTATCTGCGCATAGATGGGCTTGTCGCTTGCGTTCGACAGTATTATTTCCAAGTTGCTCTCGTTCTCCCGGCCACCGTGCGACGTCTCGCACTGCAGCCAACATAGTGTATATACCCTATATGCACACTATAAACACTATCGGTTTCACGTGTCAAGGCGTTGGAGAAAAAAAGGAAACAGGACTTTTTTGCAGGGCGGGTAGGTGAAGCGTTAGTTACAAACACGCCTGCAAGCCCGAACCAGGTTGCGCAATATGCTATGAATTCATTCAAAGACGCGACCAAGGAGGACGAATGGGAATCCTCGCAGCATACGCAGTGCCTCATCCGCCGCTCATCGTCCCCGCGGTGGGGCGCGGCGAAGAGGCGAAGATCTCGGACACCATAGGATCGTACGAGGAGGTGGCGCGCCGCGTGGCCGCGCATGCTCCCGACACGGTTGTGGTGCTGTCGCCGCACGCCCCCGCCTACCGCGATGGGTTCTTCGTCTCCACGACGCCGCAGGAGTCGGGATCGCTCGCAGCGTTCGGGCAACCTCAGGAATCCGTGACGGTGGAAGTGGACGTACCTTTCGCGCGCGACCTGGCGCGGACCATGGAAAGGCATGGCCTTCCCTCGGCGGGCGCGCCTGCAAGCTCGGGTGCGATCGACCACGCCACCTTCGTGCCCCTGCACTTCCTGGGGCAGGCGATGGACTTGGATGACATGCGCTTCGTGCGCATAGGGCTGTCGGGACTGCCCGCCGAGGACCACAGGCTGCTGGGACGCCTGATTGCGAAGACGGCAGAAGACCTGGGGAGGCGGTGCGTGGTGGTGGCCAGCGGCGACTGGTCGCACAAGCTGAAGGACGACGGCCCGTACGGGTTCGACCCCGCAGGGCCCGCGTTCGACGCAACGGTGGCGTCCGTGTTCGAGGAAGGCGACCTGGACCGGCTGTTCCAGCTGGACGAAGCCATGTGCGACGAC
>CAQLOA010000003.1:23134-29225 GCA_948829205.1 uncultured Eggerthellaceae bacterium | reverse complement strand
GATAATGGCAGGCGCATTGGACGGAAGCGCTTTCTCGTCGGAACTTCTCAGCTACGAGGGCCCATTCGGCGTCGGATACGGCGTGGCGGCGTTCGAGGTGGACGACATGCCGGGGTCCTCGCAGGCCGAGGCGGTCCTGGAAGAGGAGGCGCACGGGTCCGACCCGCTGGTGGACCTTGCAAGAGCCACGGTGGAATCGTACGTCGAAGGCAAGGGCGTACCCGACCTTCCCGACGGCCTTCCTTCCGAATACATGCACCACAGGGCCGGCGTCTTCGTGAGCCTTCACGAGCGGGGCGGACTTCGCGGATGCATAGGGACCATAGAACCGCAGCAGCACTGCATAGCCGAAGAGGTGGTGGCCAATGCCGTTTCCGCCTCCACCGCCGACCCCCGCTTCCCCGCCGTGACGCCCGAGGAGCTCGACTTCCTCGAATACTCGGTGGACGTGCTGGGAGAACCCGAGCCAGTCGGCTCGCTGCTGGAGCTCGACCCGAAGCGCTACGGCGTCATAGTCCGGCACGGGTTCAAGCGCGGCCTGCTGCTCCCCGACCTGGAAGGCGTGGACACCGTGGCCGACCAGCTGGCCATAGCCAAGAGCAAGGCCGGGATCTCTCCTGGCGAGGACGCGAAGGTGGAACGCTTCGAGGTGGTCAGGCATTCCGCCGGCGGCGCGCCGCGCAGGCGCTAGACGCGGAGGGTTCGCACGCATGGACGACGCGGCGAGAGGCGGCAACCCCGTGGCGACGTGCAACGTGTGCCCGCACTTCTGCCGCCTTGCCGAAGGCGAACTGGGAACGTGTCTGGCACGCCGATGTGTAGGTGGGCGCGTGGTGGACGACAACTACGGCCGCATCACCTCGCTTGCGCTCGACCCTATAGAGAAGAAGCCGCTCACGCGCTTCATGGAAGGGTCGATGATTCTTTCCGTGGGCTCGTACGGATGCAACATGAGCTGCGGGTTTTGCCAGAATTCGTCGATTTCCTGCGCGTCATCAGACGAAGTGGCCTGGTGCGAGGTGTCGCCTTCGGAGCTGGTGCGCCTGGCGAAGGACGCCATGCCGCAGGGCAACGTCGGGCTGGCCTTCACCTACAACGAGCCGCTGGTGGGATACGAGTACGTACGCGACTGCGCACGTCTGGCGCACGACGCAGGCCTCGTCAACGTGCTGGTGTCGAACGGCATGGCGAACCCGGCGCCCGTAGGCGAGCTGCTGCCGCTTATCGATGCGGCCAACATCGACCTGAAGGGCTTCACGCAGGAGTTCTACGACATGGCAGGCGGAAGCCTGGATTGCGTTATGCGCACGATCGAAGACTTTGCACACATCCCGAGCTGCCACCTGGAGGTGACCACGCTGGTGATTCCCGGCCTGAACGACGACCCTGCCGAGATCGACGCGGCCGCCCGATGGCTGGCATCGCTCGATGCGGGAATCGTGTACCACCTGACGCGATTCTTCCCCTGCCACATGTTCGCCGGCCGCCATCCCACGCCTGTAGAGGACGTCTACCGCCTGGCCGAGGTCGCACGCAGGCACCTTCCCCACGTCTACGTCGGCAACTGCTAGCCTCGCCGAGAATCACAGCGTGCCAGGGGACGTCCACTTTCGACACGCTTGTGTCGCCGGGTGCGCGCGTATATTAGAAACCGCGCCCGACGCATCACCGATGGCAGACAACCCCCGCGTGTCCCCAGCCTGACAAAAGCGCCTGATTGTAAGTTTCCCTCCCGTATCGCGCCTGATACGATGAACGCATCATAAGCCTACAGACCTCAAGGTCGCGTGCAACCCGCAGGCCTTAGCGCCCCGGGCACGCCGAGCGAAAGGTGCCCCTATGGCAAGAGCAGGCATCAACGAACCCCAAGCATCGGAACGCAGTGGGACCGTCCCGTCGGTATGCGGCGGCTGCCACAACTGCTGCCGCATCAACGTGGAAGTGGACGGCAACCAGGTCGTGCGCGTCACTGGCGCGCCAGGCGACCCCAGGACCGGCGGAGCCATATGCTCGAAGGGCCAGGCAGGCCCGCAGATAGCGCACGACCCTCGCCGGCTTCTGTACCCAGTGCGCCGCGCAGGTGAGCGCGGATCGGGGAAATGGGAGCGCGTCTCGTGGGACGAGGCGCTTGGCGAACTGGCCTCCAAGATCGCAGAGGCCAAGGAGCAGTTCGGCCCCACATCGGTCGCCTTCATCCGCGGGCAGGCTCCGGGCTGGGGCTTCACCTACGACATGACGCAGCGCCTGGCCCACTGCGTGGGCACCGAAGTCGGCATGGGCGCGTCGGAATGCTTCGTGCCGCGCGCCGTGGCCGAGGCCATAACCTACGGCGGCATGCCTTCGCATTGCGACTACGCCAACGCCGACCTGCTGATCTTCTGGGGCAAGCAGCCCGCCTTCTCGTGCGCGCCTTCGCTTCGCAAGATATACGACGCGCACGACCGCGGCGCCAAGCTGGTGTGCGTCGACCCGCTGCACTTCCATTTGGGCGCAACGGCAGACGTGGTCCTGCATCCCGAGCCTGGGACCGACCTCGCCATGTTGCTGGCCATGATCTACACGATCGTCGACCAAGGCCTCTGGGACCGCGAGTTCGTGGACGAATACACCAACGACCCGGGGCTGAAGCGCCTGGCTGCGCACGTGCGCGGCGACAATGCCAACGGAGTGGCCTACACGCCCGAATGGGCGGCCGGGATCACCGGCGTCCCCGCCGCAGACATCGAAGCCTTGGCCGTCGAATACGCGACGACCCCCAGGGCCGGGCTCGTTCCCGGCCACGGGCTGGAAGGCCGCACGAACGTCACGCACACAACGCGCGCCGTTGCCATCCTGCGGGCCATAACCGGGCATCTGGACCGCGTGGGTTGCGACGTGTTCACCCCGAAGAGCCCCGACCGCAACCCGCGCTTCACGCTGATCGACCACGTGCTTCCCGACTTCGAGCCGCAGGGTCCCGTGAAGATGTTCTCGGTTCCGCCGTACAATCCCGAGGATTCCTCGTGGCCGCTGCTGTTCTCGGGCCAGGGGCTTCTGCCGACGCCAGACGTGTTGCGCTGCATGCACGAGGGGAAGACGAAGGTGGCCATCCTTCAGGGGGCCAACATCATGGTCACCCAGCCCCAGCCCGACGTCACGCGCGCGGCGCTCGAGAAGGTCGGCTACATCTGCGTCATCGACCCCTACCTCTGCGAGACGGCGGAACTCGCCGACCTGGTGCTGCCCGCGGCCACCTATCTGGAGCGCACCGAGCCGGAATGGTTCAAGTCCGACGTTTGGCTGCCCATACTCACGCTGCGCCAGAAGGCGGTGACCGTGGGCGAGGCGCTTCCCGACACGCAGATCATGATCAGGCTGGGCCGCGCGCTGGGGTACGCCGACGAGTTCCCCACCGAAGACATCGCCTACTACATCGACGAGGACCTGAAGCCCTCCGGCATCACGTTGGAGCAGTTGCAGGCCTCTCCCGAAGGCGTCACCTTCGGCGGCATCGCCTACGAGAAGTTCAAGAAGGACGGCTTCCGCGCACCGGGCGGCAAGGTGAACATCTATTCCGAAGTGCTCGACGCCAACGGATTCCCGCCGCTTCCGATATGGATCGAGCCCGCGGAATCGCCGCGCGCCAAGCCCGAGCTGGCCAAGGATTACCCCTTCGTCGTGTTCACCGGACGCTCGGGCCCCATGTTCGTGCACGAGCAGAGACGCACGATTCCCTGGCTTCGCGAGATGCAGCCCGAGCCCTACCTTTGGATAAACGCCGACGTTGCCGCCGAAATGGGAATCGAGCCGGGCGAACCGGTGAAGGTGTCGTCGCCTCGCGGATCGATCGAGATAAAGGCCGAGCCCACCGCAATCGTCCGTAAGGATTGCCTGTACGTGCCCGGCGGATGGGCGGATGCGAACTACAACGAGCTGGGCATCGACGACGAGCTCGACCCGATTTCCAGCCAGGCGAACTATACGATGTGCCTCGGTCGCGTCGAGAAGCTCTAGGGAGTGATAGAGATGCAGCACGCTTTCCATTTCAACGTGAACCGATGCGCCGAATGCTTCGCATGCGAGGTAGCCTGCAAGGCTTCCCATCAGCTTAGGCCCCATGCCCAGGAGGAACCGGGCACGTCCGGCCCCCGCTATCGCCAGGTGGTTGCCATCGAGAAGGCCCCGGGCGAAGACGGCGGCAAGACGGTTCAGTACGTGTCCATGGCATGCATGCACTGCGGCGACGCGGCCTGCATGTCGGTGTGCCCCGCCAAGGCCATCTACCGCGACCACGAGTTCGGGGCCGTGCTGGTCGACCGCACGAAGTGCATCGGCTGCCGCTATTGCTCGTGGGCGTGCGAGTTCGGCGCGCCGCAGTTCGACCGCGACGGGCTGATGCAGAAGTGCGACATGTGCATAGACCGCCTGCGCGAGGGCAAGAAGCCTGCATGCGTCGAGACCTGCTGCGGAGGAGCCATCACGCTGGCGCCCGTAGACGAGGTGGAAGGCGCCGTGCGGGAATCGGCCGCGCGCAGGCTTGGCGCGGCACACCGGATCCTGTAAGACAGGCGTCGCCTGCGGTCGACCCCCCCGTGCGGCCGACCGCAGACCGTCTTGGCAACCCAGTACGGAGGAATGTCCATCCCGTTGAACGAGAAGAAGCGCAGCGAGGCTCCCCTGATAGCCTTCACGCTGTGCACCCCGGCGGCCGTCGGCGTCGCCGTGCTGGCAAGCATGCTGGGGTTCTGGTCGCCCGGAGGGTGCACGCTGCTCATGTCCGCGGCCTCCCTTGCGCTTGCCACCGTCGGGATGCTGGCCTCGGTCTTCCATCTTGCGAAGCCGATGCGCGCGCCGTTCTCGCTGCGGCATCTTAAGTCCTCGTGGCTCTCGCGCGAGATCGTGGCGGTCGCCGTCTTCTGGGCCTTCGCGGCGGCGTGGCTACTGGGGTGCGCGTTCGCGAACGCGGCAGTGTTCCTGGCCGGCGAGCTGCTTGCGGCAGCGTCGGGCGTCGTGCTGCTGTTCGTGATAACGCGCGCATACAAGGTGTCCACACGCCCGGCATGGGTGGGCGCCGAAGGCCTCATGGAGCTCGTTGCGGCTGCATGCGGCGCAGGTTCGGCAACGGTGCTCTGCTGCATATTCTGCGGGGAGGCGTTTGGATGGGTTGGCGGCATCCCGGCAGCCGTCCTCGCGGCGAGGCTTGCCGTGCTTTGCGTCGCGCAGGCCGCGGCGTTCGCCTTGGACGTGGCCTCGCACAGGCGAAGGCGTATGCGGCTTCAAGCGATGGCGGAGGAAAGCGACGAGCGCATACCATTGACGCTTGCCAACTACGGGAGGCTGCAGCCGGTGCTGCACAAGGCCTGGACCGTCGAAGGCGCGGCCGTGGCAGCCACGTGCGTCTTCTGCGCCGTCGCGGCCATCCATCTGCTGGCGTTGCCGGAAGGGGCGGCCGCGTCGGGTGCTTTCGCGTCCGGCTGGGGGCCCATGGCCACCGTTGCCGTATGCCTTGTGCTAGCCGTGCTGCAGTTCGTCGCGCACGGCATGCAACGCTGGCTGTTTTACGAGATTCCCGTGCCCGTCCGCTACGTCGCCCGCCTCAGGAAGTGATTCCGGCCACAGCGTTCACCCCATCGGAAAGGCACAGCTCGATGCCGTCAGGCTGATTCTTTAGCTACGGGTGCGGCCGACGCAAGCGTGTCGAAAGCGGACGTCCCCTGGCACGCCGTACAGGACGCCGCACGGCACGCCGCTTGTCAGTCGCTTGGAAGCTGCGCCAGCTCAACCAGCTGGGCAGGCAGGCACATGGCAAGGCGCCTTGACACCACGTCGGGCGGCTCGTCCATTCCGTTCAGGCACCAGCTGGCCACCAGGCAGTTCGCGGACTCCACGGTGTAGACGATGCAGAACCGCAGGTCGTCCTCCACGTCGACGCCCTTCGACAGTATGGTCCACATGAACTCGTTGCATGGCTTCTCAAGCCGATGCCTGAGCTCGCGCTTCTTGGGGTCCTTCTCGAAGGCGTTGGCCAGCGGGCCGCGCTCTCGGTACAGGAACTCGAAGAAGCCGTCCAGCCCCTCTTCCAGGGTAAGCGTGCGGCCGATTTCGTACAGGT
>CAQLOA010000003.1:13910-23124 GCA_948829205.1 uncultured Eggerthellaceae bacterium | reverse complement strand
AGGTACGTTTCCTCGGCGATCGATATGTACCAGTAGACGACGTCGAACTTCGACTTGAAGTGTGCGTAGAACGTCTGGCGCGAGATGCCGGCGCCTTTGCAGATCTGCTCGACCGTCATCTCGGCGATAGGGCGCAATATCGCCCTAAGGATGCGCATCTTGAGCTCAAAGCCCGCGCGGCTCGCTTCGCCCATGGCTGCCACTCCGGCGTGCTAGTCGCCCAGGAGCATGGCGATGCCGCGGTCGATGGTGGACGCGTCGATCGCTCCCGACGCATAGGCCTCCACCGTCCCGTCGGCGTTGATGAAGTAGGTCTGCGGAATGGAGGTTATCCCGTACTGCACCTGCCCCTGCATGGTGTCGTCGAAGTACACGGGGAAGGTGTATCCGCTCTGGTCGACCAGCTGCAAGGCGCGTTCGCGGGTCTCGCCGTTGAAGTCGGGCACGTTCACCATGGCGAACTGCAGCTGCTCGCCGTAGCGCTCGTAGGCTTTCTGGAACTCGGGCATCTCCATCTTGCAAGGCCCGCAGGTGCTGGCCCAGAAGTTCAGCACGATAGGCTTGCCCTTCAGGTCGGAAAGCGAGACCGTTCCGCCGTCGGCGGTGTCCATCTCGAAGTCAGGCGCATCGGTCTTGCCGGTCGAGTCTGACGCCGCGTCCTCACCGGATGCCTCAGCTGCCGATGAGGCACCATCCACGGCCTCGGTTGCACCCTGTGTCTGAAGCGGTTCGGGGGCCGCCCCGGGCGCGAGCACGTTGTAGGCCACGGCGGCAGCCACGATCACGGCGACCAGCGCCACGATGCCCACGACCAGCCCCTTGCGCGACTTCTTCTTGGCGGCGTCGCCGACGGGCGCCTTGACCTTCGCCTGCGCCGCGCTGCGGGAGGCGCCCTTCGGCTTGGAGGCCGAGGCCTTGCGGTTCTCCGGTTTCGCCGCATAGTTCTCCGTGTAGTTGGATTTCCCTGTCATGCTAAAGCCGCCCTTCCACGCTAGCTCAAAAACGTCAGAAAGCTGCCCAGAAGCCCGGTGGCCATCAGCACGCCTATGGCGACCAGCAGCCATCCGCACACCTTCGTTATGACGTCGTAATGCCTCTTGATGGCGTCGAACGCGCCCTTCAGTTTGTCGATCAGAAGCGCGCTGGCCACGAACGGGATGCCCAGCCCGGCCGAGTAACAGAGCAGCATGGCCACCCCCGTCAGCGTCGAGCCCTGCTGCGAGGCCAGCATGAGCGCCGACCCCAGAAACGCGCCCACGCACGGCGTCCACCCGATGGAGAACACCACGCCGAACAGAAGCGACGAGAAGAAGCCCAGATGCCGCTCCCCGGGCGCCGATGCCATGCCTTTGAACAGGTCCAGCTTGACGAATCCCAGGAAGTACAACCCGAAGAACACCACCACCGCGCCGCACACCGCGTCGAACACGGCCCGGTGGGCCACGAAGAACGACCCCACCGTACCGGCCAGCGCTCCCATGGCGACGAACACAGCAGTGAACCCCAGCACGAATCCCAAGGCGTTGCGCAGCACCACCGAGGTGCGCTGCTCGTCCCCCGCCGCGAAGTAGGTGACGTATATGGGGATCATGGGAAGCAGGCACGGGGACACGAAAGTGACGATGCCTTCGAGGAAGGAGATGAGGAACTGCATCAGCGGCCGTCCTTCCCTGCGGGCGCGCCCGCATCCGCGCCAGACGCAACGGGCGCCGGCGGGGCGGTGCCCGCATCATTCCCGTGCCCTGGCACGACCTCGTCGTGCTGCTTTCCAGCGCTGCTTTTGATGTCGCGCTCTATCTTGCGGTAGTTGGCGTTCTGGAACTCGGCAACGAACCCTGCGGACATTATCCCGCCCGGTATCGCCACCAGCGCGACGGAGAGGAACATGATGATAGACCCCACTATGCGCCCGGCAGGCGTTATGGGGACCAGGTCGCCGTATCCCGTGGCGGTTATGGTGGTGACGGCCCAGTAGATGCCCGACAACAGGTTGTCGAACTTCTCAGGCTGCGCCGGGTTCTCGATCTCGTACATGACCACGCTGGCGACGATTATCAGCAGGAACAGCACCAGGAACGCGGCCACTATCTCGTGGCGCCTCTTCTGAAGCACCTTGCCTATGGCCCGAAGCCCGCGCATGTACCGCGATATCTTGACCAGACGCACCAGGCGGACCACGTTGACAAGCGTGCGAAGGAACGGCGTCATGGGGATGAACCAGGCCGCCACGTTGGGGGCAAACGACAGGAAGTCGATGATTCCGAGCGGCGAGAACACGTACTTGACGCGGGCCATCGCGCGCGTGCAGTTGCCGAAGGCCAAATCGGCGATCCATATGCGGGCGACGTATTCCACCATGAAGCACACGGTCGAGAAGGTGTAGAAGGCGTTGACCGCGCCGGCGACGCCTGCATCGAGCCCCGGCTGCGACGAGACGAACACCACGACGGCGTTCGTCACTATGAGCACGAACAGGAAGACGCCGACGATGCGGGCAGGAAGCTTGGCCTTCCTGGGGTTCTCCAGGGCATAGAACGTCTGCCTCTTCACCTCGGAGGCGGACTGCAGGTCGAGGCGGTGGCTGCGCCGGCGCCCGTCGCGCGGGTTGGGCGCCTTCTTGACGCGGACCTTGCGCACGCGCGTCGCGGCAGGGCCTTCCCCCTGCTTGGATGTCTTCTCGTCGTTCGTCACGGCAGGGCATGCCTTTCAGACGTTTTGCTTGCCTTCAATTCTACAGGACGGAACGGCGACGCCGTGCATGCGCGACGTTTCGTTGTCCCTACTGGACAATTTCGGGAAATCAACATCGGAGCGTTCGCGCGGGACGTCGGCCGCATTGGGAATAAAACATACACGAACGGAAGCAACGACGGAAGGAGTCGTCATGAGCAACATCGACAACGCCCGCAGGAAGCACGACTGGGCACTCATCGTGGGCGGAGTGCTGGTATTCATCATGGGAATAATGGTAATGGCGTGGCCGGGGGCCTCGATGGTGTCGATCGCCATCATGGCCGGCGCGATCCTGATCGTGGCCGGGGTCACCGACTTCATCTCCTACAGCCAGGTAAGCGGCACGCCCGGCGCGGGATGGATACTGGCCAGCGGCATCTGCGACGTGCTGTTGGGCATGCTGTTCGTGATCTACCCGGTGGCCACCGCGGCCATGCTGCCCTGGCTGGCCGGCGTGTTCGTGATCTGCTACAGCATCTTCGCGATCGTCGCCGCCATCGGCATGAGGGGCGTCTTCCGCAGCTGGGGATGGCTTCTCGCCACGGGGATAGTCGGAATCCTCTGCGGCATCATGTTCATGGTCATGCCCGCGTCTTTCGTGGTGTTCCTCGGCATATTCCTGCTGATGCGCGGCGTCACCATGGTGGTCGAAGGCATCGTGCTCCCGGCGTCGGTGGCCGAAGCCATCGAAGGCATCTAGGCCGCACATCCGGCGATCCAGCATAAACGACCGCAAAGGACGGCCATGGAGGTTCTTGAGGACGTCCATGGCCGCCTTGCCAATACCGAGGAACGGAGAAGACCATGTACTATTCCAGCGGCAACTACGAGGCGTTCGCACATCCGCAGAAGCCCGAAGGCGTGGAAGGCAGGCAGGCCTACATCATAGGGTCGGGCCTGGCGGGGCTCACCGCGGCGTTCTTCCTGGTGCGCGACGCGCAGATGCCCGGCGAGAACGTCCACATACTCGAGCGCGACCCCAGGTCCGGAGGTGCCTGCGACGGATGGGACTACGCGCAGCTTGGATACACCATGCGCGGCGGACGCGAGATGGACAACCACTTCGAAGTGATGTGGGACGTGTTCCGCGACGTCCCGTCCATCGAGGACGGCGACGTGAGCGTGCTCGACTACTACTATTGGCTGAACAAGCGCGACCCGAACTACTCGCTTTGCCGCGCCACGGTGGACCGCGGCAAGGACGCGCACACCGACGACAGGTTCAACCTTTCCGACAAGGCCTGCATGGAGATCCTCAACCTGTTCTTCACCCCCGAGGAGCAGCTGCAGGACAAGAAGATCACCGACTACTTCTCCGACGAGGTGCTGAATTCCAACTTCTGGCTCTACTGGCGCACCATGTTCGCGTTCGAGAACTGGCACTCCGCCCTCGAGATGAAGCGCTATGTGACGCGGTTCGTGCATCACCTGGGAGGTCTGCCCGACTTCAGCGCCCTGCGCTTCACGCGCTACAACCAGTACGAGTCGATGATCCTGCCGCTGGAGAACTACCTGAAGGCGCACGGGGTCGACTTCCAGTTCAACGCGCACGTCACCGACGTGGAGTTCTCGTGCAGCGACGCGAAGGACGACTTCAAAAAGGTCGCCACCGAGCTGACGCTGGTGCATGGCACCTCGCAGGCCGACATCGACGCCGCGGTCGGACTGCCGGGAGCGAAGCCTTCCGCCCCGAGCGGAGAAGAGCAGACGATAAGGCTGTCCGAGAGAGACCTGGTGTTCATAACCCCAGGAAGCTGCGTGGCGCACTCGTCGTTCGGAAGCCAGGACACGCCGGCGGCCTTCGACCCTGCGCTGGTGCCCGGCGACGGCTGGGACCTGTGGAAGCGCATAGCGGCCCAGAGCCCCGAGTTCGGCCATCCCGAGAAGTTCTGCAGCACGCCCGAGCTCAGCAACTGGGAAAGCGCCACCGTGACCACGCTCGACGAGCGCATCCTCCCCTACATCGAGGCCATCTGCAAGCGAGACCCGCTGTCCGGCAACGTCGTCACCGGCGGCATCGTGTCGGTCAAGGACTCCAGCTGGCTGCTCAGCTGGACGATAAACCGCCAGCCGCAGTTCCGCGACCAGAAGCCCGGAACCGTGTGCGTGTGGGTTTACAGCCTGTTCACAGACAAGCCCGGCGACTACGTCAAGAAGCCTATGCGCGACTGCACTGGCAAGGAGATCTGCGAGGAATGGCTCTACCACATCGGCGTGCCCGAGGACCAGATCGAGGACCTGGCCTCCAACAGCGCCAACACCGTCCCCTGCATGATGCCCTACATCACCGCGTTCTTCATGCCGCGTGCGAAGGACGACAGGCCCTTGGTGGTGCCCGACGGCGCCGTGAACTTCGCCTTCGTCGGCCAGTTCGCCGAAACACCCCGCGACACGATATTCACCACCGAATACTCGATGCGCACCGGCATGGAGGCCGTGTACACCCTGCTCGACATCGACCGCGGCGTCCCCGAGGTGTGGGGAAGCGCGTTCGACGTGCGCGTGCTGCTGAACGCAACCGTCCTGCTGCGCGACGGCAAGCCTGCCACCGACATGAACATGAGCCTGATCGAGAAGCTGGCTCTTTCGAAGGGGCTCAAGGAGATAGAGGGCACCGACGTTTACGGCCTTCTGAAGGAGTTCGGCGTGATTCCCACGACGAGCGAGAACGAGCACGTGGAAGGCCCCGCGACAGGGGCGGTGTGGCCAGGGATACACTGACGTCAAAGCGCCGAGGCAGGAAGCAGTGCGGCTTGCAAGCGACTCGGCTCCCGCAATGCGGCTCTCGCGAAGGTTCTGCGGAACTCGGCGCCGCTTCGCGACGCCTCAGACAGTCCTCGAACCCCGTCTTCGCTCGAGCACCGCATTGCAGCCTCGCAAGCTTGCTTCGCCGCCCCGCTTCATGGCCTTCAGCTCTCCAAATGGGCCAAAAGCCAACGTCTCCCTGACACACCCCACCAATCAAGCGGCATGGCAGTGCGCCATGCCGCTTTTTGAGCCCGTATAAGTGCGCATTGCATCCATCTCCGGCTTCCTCGACCGACCCGGAAGCGTTCCTGGGCCATAATTCTCGTATTCGCATCCCAAGCCGCGAAGACGATTGGAGGATCATGCCGCGACTAACTATCGAGAGTCCCTCGCGCACGGACGGGACGTACGCGGGCATCGCGCAGCACGCGGTGGAGAGGCTGGCGTCCATCCCGCCCGGCCAGTGCCCGATAGACTACACGTATTCCGTTGCAAGGATGTTCCTGGCCGAGTCGTGCGGCAAGTGCACGCCCTGCCGCGGCGGACTGGCCGCATGCGTAGAGAAGCTGGGGACCATCCTGGACGGCGATGGCAAGGCCGCGGACGTGGAGACATTGAAGGGCACGGCGCGCGTCATGTACGCCGCGTCCGACTGCGCCATAGGGTTCACCGCAGGCAAGGTGCTGCTTCAGGCGCTGGACGGCTTCGAGGAAGACCTGCAAAGCCATATAGAGCGCGACGCATGCTCTCACAAGCAGACCCCGATGGCCCCCTGCATGAAGGAATGCCCGGCCCATGTGAACGTGCCGTCCTACATCGCATGCATACGCGAGGGCAGGTTCGACGACGCCCTGCGCGTCATACGCAACGACAACCCCCTGCCTACCGTATGCGGCTACGTGTGCGAACATCCCTGCGAGGCGGTGTGCCGCCGTGCACTGGAGGACGCTGCCGTGAACATCTGCGGGCTGAAGCGCTTCGCCGCCGACAATGCGCAATGGTCGCCCGCTCCCGAGCCTCTTCCCAGCACCGGAAAGAAGGCGTCCGTGGTCGGAGGCGGCCCCGCCGGACTGACTGCGGCGTACTATCTGCGGCTCATGGGGCACGACGTCACCGTCTACGACCAGCGCGAGAAGCTGGGCGGCATGATGCGCTACGGAATTCCCGACTACAGGCTTCCCCAGGACAGGCTTGACGCGGACGTCGAATTCATACTGAGCACCGGCATCGACGTGAAAGCAGGGTGCGCGGTGGGAACCGACGTTTCCGTGGACGAGCTGATGGACGGAAGCGACGCGCTCTTCATATCCATCGGCGCGCACGACGCCAAGAAGCTGGGCTGCGACGGCGAGGACGCCGAAGGCGTGATGTCGGCCGTCGAGTTCCTGCGCGACGTCGCCAACGGACAGGCCCCAGACTTCACCGGCAAGCGCGTGTGCATCGTGGGAGGCGGGAACGTCGCCATGGACTGCACCCGCACGGCCAAGCGCCTGGGTGCCGAGTCGGTGGAATGCGTGTACAGGCGCCGCATAGCCGACATGACCGCCCTTCCCGAGGAGATCGACGAGGCGAAGGCCGAAGGCTGCCAGATCACGCAGCTGGAGGCGCCGGTGGCCATCAAGCCCGATGCGGACGGCAAGGTGGAGGCGCTGGTCACGCAGCCGCAGATCATAGGCGCCATAGGCCGCGGAGGGCGCCCCGCCCCCGTGGCAGCCGACGTGGCGCAGCGTGAGATACCATGCGACGTGGTCATAATCGCCATCGGGCAGGCCATAGACAGCGACGCGTTCTCGAAGGTCGTGCAGATCGAGCGCGGATGCATCGTCGCACGCGAGGACGGCGCCATAGCCGACGCTCCTGGCCCCGTGTACGCGGGCGGAGACGCCGTGAGCGGCCCCGCCACCGCGATCAAGGCCATAGCCGCAGGCAAAATGGCGGCCGCGAACATAGACAACGCGCTGGGATACACCCACGACGTGCACGACTACGTGGACGTCCCGCACGCGAGGCCGGCCATAGGCCCGCACGGGCGCATCGATTTGAAGGACGTCATATTCGCCGAGGCGGCCCAGACGTTCGAGCTTGCGAAACTTGGGATGACCGCCCAGGAGGCCGCCCAGGAATCCAGCCGATGCCTCAGATGCGACCATTACGGCTTCGGCGCCACGTGCAGCCAGGAGGTGGCAAGATGGTAGGCAATCCAGCAAACGTCGTCATAGACGGCAAGGCCATCCAGGCCGGCGAGGACGCGACGATCCTCGAGGCCGCACGCTCGGCCGGCGTCGACATCCCGACGCTCTGCTACTTCGCGGACCTGAACGACATAGGCGCGTGTCGCGTGTGCGTGGTCGAGGTGGAGGGCGAGGACAGGCTCGCGGCCTCCTGCAACACGCACGTGCGCGACGGCATGGTGGTGCACACCGACACCGACGCCGTGCGCGAGGCCAGGACGTGCGCCCTGCAGCTTCTGCTGTTGCGCCACGACCTGAACTGCGCCTACTGCTTCCGCAACGGCACGTGCCGCTTCCAGGCGCTGCTGCTTGACGCAGGCCTGATCGAATGGGACCCCACGGGCACGTTCATGATGGAGTCGCCTTCGCCCTACTCCAGGCGGCTTCTGAAGGGCAGGCGCGCCGAGTGGCCCAGCGGGGCCATCGTGCAGCGCAACGAGAACCGCTGCGTGAAGTGCGGACGCTGCGTCGCGGCATGCAACAGGCTGGAAGGCATCGGGGTCTGGGAGTTCGTAGGGTCGGGCGAGCGGTCCGCGATCGGGGTGCGCAACGGCGCGACGACGCGCGAGGCCGGATGCGTCGCCTGCGGCCAGTGCATAACCCACTGCCCGACCGCCGCACTTACCGAGCGCGACGACACGCAGAGGCTGCTGGACGCCATCACGGACCCGGCGAAGACCACCGTCGTGCAGGTGGCTCCGGCCGCACGCACGTCGTGGGGCGTCGGACTGGACGCCGCCGACGGCGCGCTTTCCGTCGAACGCATGGTCGCGGCGCTCAAGAAGATGGGCGTCGACTACGTGTTCGACACCTCCCTGGCCGCCGACCTGACCATCATGGAGGAAGGCACGGAACTGCTTCAGGGCCTGGGCGCCGGCGCGCCCGAAGACGGGGTCAAGTGGCCCATGTTCACCAGCTGCTGCCCCGCGTGGGTGAAGCGCGCCAAGGCGGCATACCCCGACGCAACGCGCCATCTGTCCACGGCGAAGAGCCCCATGATGATGTTCGGCGCGGTGATCAAGACCTGGTTCGCCGAGAAGAACGGGCTTGCCCCCGAGGACGTGTTCTCGGTCGCCATAATGCCCTGCACGGCGAAGAAGCATGAGATCGAACTTCCCATGAACTCGCACGAAGGCACTCCGGACATGGACGCGTCGCTGACGACGCGCGAGCTCACCCGCATGATAAAGGCGTCGGGCATCGACGTGAACGCGCTTGAGGACATGCCCCTCGACGACCCGCTGGGCACCTTCACGGGCGCCGGCATCATCTTCGGCACGACGGGCGGCGTGATGGAAGCCGCCCTGCGCACCGCCTATTACGTGGCCACCGGCGAGCTTCCGCCCCCCGACGGCTTCGACTTCGCGGTTTCCGAGCATGGCGCATGGACCGAAGGGGCCTTCGACATGAACGGCACCGAGGTGCGCTGCGCCGTCGTGCATGGGCTCTCCAACGCGGATGCGCTTCTCGACGCGATACGCGAGGGCGTCGTGGAGTACGAC
>CAQLOA010000003.1:12387-13900 GCA_948829205.1 uncultured Eggerthellaceae bacterium | reverse complement strand
CGCCGGCGGAGGAGGCCAGCCGATCGACGGCAGCGACCGCGAGCTTGGCCTCGTGCGCGGGCAGACCCTGCGCACGATGGACCGCACGCAGACGCCGCTGAGGTACTCGCACGAGAACCCCCAGGTTCAGATGCTGTACGACGAGTTCTTCGGGAAGCCCTGCTCGGAGCTTGCGCATCACCTGCTGCACACCGTGCACATGCCCGACGACGCCGGCGCGAAAGCGGAGGCATGATGAGGAGGACCAGGGCGGCGCTCGCGCTTGCAGCGGCCTCCATGCTGGCGCTTGCGCTGACGGCAGCGGGCTGCGCCCCTAACGCGTCCGGGCAGCAGACGTCGAGCCAGTCCGAACAGCAGGAAGCCGCCGGCGCGGCCTCGTCCGAAGATGTCGCAGCCGAGGCCGACGCGCTGCGCATCGGGTCGCTGAAGGGCCCGACGTCGGTCGGGTTGGCATCGATGATGGCCGCCGACCAGGGCGTGTTCACCGTGGCCGCCACCGCCGACGAGATAGCGCCCAAGCTGCTTCAAGGCGAGCTCGACGTGGCACTGGTTCCCGCCAACCTGGCCGCCACGCTGTACCAGAAGACCAGCGGCGGCATCACGGTGTTGGACGTCAACACCCTTGGCGTGCTATACGCCGTCAGCGCGGCAGACTTCGATTCCATCGAAGGCCTTCGCGGCCGAACCGTGTACATGACGGGAAAGGGCACGGTGCCAGAGTACACGCTTCGTGCACTGCTCGAGGCCGCCGGCGTGCAGTGGGACGAAGTGGACGTGCAGTTCAGGTCGGAGCCGGCCGAGGTGGCTGCCCTGATCGCGCAGGACCCCGAATCGGCGGGCATCCTGCCGCAGCCCTTCGCCACTTCGGCGACCATGAAAAATCCCTCGCTGCAGCAAAGGATAGACCTCACGCGTGCCTGGGAGGAGGCGACGGGCGGCGACCGCGGCAGCCTGATAACGGGCGTGACGATAGCCAAGACGGCCACCGTGGAATCCAAGCGTGCCGCGATAGACGAGTTCGTCACGCGGCACAGCGCGTCCACGGACGTCGCCCGGTCCAACCCCGAGCAGATCGCGCCAGAGGTCGTGTCGCTTGGGATAATAGACAGCGAGCAGGTGGCCGAGGCCGCAATTCCGAAATGCAACGTGGTCTGCCTTACCGGCGAGCAGATGAAGGACGCGCTCTCCGGGTACCTGGGAATCCTGTACCAGCAGGATCCCGCATCCATAGGCGGCGTGCTTCCAGGCGAGTCCTTCTATCTGATGTGATGCCGGACAAGCGGCCCAAACAGAACGCATCCGGCATGGAAAACGCCGTGGCCCATGGCCTCGGCGTTTTGTTCTGGGTGGCTGTGTGGTTCGCCGTCGCAGCCTTCGTAGGAAACGACCTGCTGCTGGCAGGGCCGATGGACGCGTTCGCAGCGCTGCTGCGAAGCCTGGGCGAGCCGAGCTTCTGGACGGCCACGGCCAACACCACCGCACGCATTCTCGCCGCAGGCACGCTGTCCTCGCT
>CAQLOA010000003.1:0-12377 GCA_948829205.1 uncultured Eggerthellaceae bacterium | reverse complement strand
CAATCGGGGCGCTTGCGCACCGCTTCCGCCTGGTGAAGGAGGCGATGTTCGCGCCTCTGCAGGTGATGAAGAGCGCGCCCGTGGCGTGCGTCATCGTGATAGTGCTGGTGGCCTGGGGGTCGGCTGGCGCGCTGGTGACCATAGTCGCGTTCGTGGCGTTCCCGCCCTTCTACGTGGGGATGATGCAGGCGCTTGAGGCGCGCCCGCGCCAGGCCGAGACGGTGCTTCGGCTGGCAGGCGTGTCGAAGGTGCGCGTGTTCGTTGCCTGCATATGGCCCTCGGCCCTCCCCTTCTTCGTGGCGGCCAGCAAGACGGCGGTGGCGCTGTCGTGGCGCGCCGGAATAACCGCCGAGCTGCTGTGCCTTCCCATGGACTCGCTGGGCTCGGCCGTGTACGCGTCGAAGCTGACGCTGGACAGCGGGAACCTTCTGGCCCTGACGATCGTGGTCATGGTGCTCAGTTGGGCATGCGAGAAGGCCGTTGTGGCCCTGCTGCAGCTCAGCGGGAAGGCAGCCAGGCTGGCGGGGCGTGGGGGCAAGGGCGCCAAACAAGGAGGCCTGCCAGAAAACAAAGCGGATGAATCGTTCGATGAATCTTCCGGGCCTACAGAGCCCTCGCCTTTCGCCGAGCAAACGTCATCGCCAACCGCACCTCTCAACCCCGAAGCCGCCATCGTCGTGGAGGAAGTGCGCAAAGGCTACGACGGCAACAAGGTGCTGGAAGGGTTCGTCCTTCGTGTCGCGCCGGGCGAGCGCGTGTGCCTCATGGCGCCCACGGGAAGCGGCAAGAGCACGGCCATCGCCGTGATGCTTGGGGCTGCGGAGACGGATTCGGGAAGCGTTCGCGCGCCCGAAAGGTTCGGTGCGATGCTTCAGACGGAATCGCTTGTCGGCGGCCTAACAGCTTGCGAGAACGTGCTGCTGGCAGCCGGAAACGGAGTGACCGAGCAGCAGGTTCGCGAAGCTTTGCGCGAACTGCTCCCACAGGACGCCTGCGACAAGGAGCCTTGCGAGCTTTCCGGCGGCATGAAGCGCCTGACCGAGATCGTGCGCGCAATGCTGTCCGACGGCCAGGCGATAGTGCTCGACGAGCCGTTCGCAGGCCTGGACGAGGAAAGCCACAGCAAGGCGTGCGCGTTCATCCTTGAGAACCTGCACGGCCGGCCGTTGGTGGTGGCCACCCACGACCCCGGCGACGTCGACCTTCTGAAGGCGCGGATGGTCGGAATCCAGGCCGTTCGACGTCCGCTCTAACCGCAAAGGTCTACTATTTGCGCCCCTGCCACGCCTCCACGGCCTTGACCAGGAACCCTGTGGCGCCGTCGCCTGCCGCCGAGTCGTAATACTTCACGAAGCGGGGGTCCTTCAGGTAGCCACGTACCAGTCCCAGGTACGCATCCTTGCCGTATCCATCGCCCCAATGCACGCCGATCCAGCGCTCGTGCATGCGCGCGAGTTCCTGTGATTCCACGCCTTCGGGGTCGCCCGAGGCCATCGCCAGGCGCAGCTGCACCTTTATCGACTCCTCCAGCAGCTCCTTTGCGTCCCACTCGTCCTGCGTGAGCGCCATCATGCGCTCGTTTGCGTCGTCGATGGCCTGGTTCCCGTACAGCTTCCGGGCCTCCTGCCCGTACGTCGCCTCGAAGTCCCTCATGCCCTGGGCCTTCAGCTCCTCGAATGCGTCGTTCGTGTCCATTCCGTCTATCCTTTCCACGTTCCTTATCGCCGACTCCGTGCGGGCAATGGCGTCAGCCAGCGCATCGCCCTGCGCCCGCAGGGAGCGAAGGTGGTCGGACAGGACCTCGCGAAGCGACCCTCCGCCGTCGGACATCAGCCGCCCTATCGTGGCCAGCGGAAGCCCGCACTGCCTCATCGCAACGATCTGCGCCAGCCGCTTCGCGTCGCGCGCGTCGTACACGCGATAGCCGTTGGCGGACCGTCTGGGAAGCAACAGCCCCAGGCTTTCGTAGTGACGCAGCGTACGCGCGCTGACGCCTGACCTCGTGGCGAACTCGCCTATGCTCAAGGCAGTGGCGGCATCCTTCGCATCGTCCATCCCGAACCTCCTTCGATGGGCATGATGAACCTTCACGCAGCGTCAAGGTCAAGGGCTGCGGCATGGCGAAAGCCTAGTCGTGGGACGTGGCGGGGCGATCGCGGCTTATTCCGAACCGTCCGACGCGCCCACTCGCTTGCGCCACAGACGAGCCTATTCCTCAATCTCGCATTCCAGTTCGCGGCGGCGGTTTATGGCCTCGCGGATGGCAACGGCCGTGAACAGGAACCCCAGCACGAACCCCATCCCGAAGAAGACGATTCCTATGGCGAAGTCTCCGAGCCATGCGACGTTGTCCACGCCGACTATCTGGATTTCGGCCAGCACTCGCATGACGGAGGTCAGCAGCCCTAGCACGACCCCGCAGACCAACGCCATCAGCGAAACGTATCCCCACGGGATGCGATCGACGCCCGCGATCCGCGTGTACGGCGAGAAGTATCCGGCCCTGATCTGCATGGCGATGGCCACGAAGCCTGCCGCCAGTATCGTGAACGTCAGCGGCCACTGAACAGGCACCACGCTTTCCCCAAGCGGCGTCAGGACGGGATGCTCGGTAGTGCGGGACACCTGGTCAAGAAGGATCCCGTAGTACAGGCTGACCAGCGACCCGACGAGCAGGATGTAGGCGCTCGCCTTCACGGTCTTGTTCTCCTGCGCCTCGAGCCGCTCATCCTTCGGCCCCATGATCTCGTTCCATTTCCTTGCGAGGTACATCGTGCCCTCCTATTCCCAGAAGAGGTCGTCGAGCGTCTTACCCAAGACCTTGCATATGGCGGTGCAGAGCCTCAGGCTGGGGTTGTACCTCCCCGCCTCGATGAGGCCTATGGTCTGCCGCGTGGCCGCCACCGCATCGGCCAACTGCTGCTGCGACAGCCCCAATTCCATGCGGGCCGCCTTCATGCGGTCGTTCTTGGGCGCGTCCAACAAGACCCCTTCCGTCGCCTATTACCATATGTAAGATATATCTTGCATGCAAATTATATATTGCACCCAGTGTGTGTCAAGGAGCCACAAAGGAGGCTGCAACTTGCGCGCCGTCGCCTGAGACCCAATGCGATGGCCTTTGCGCCCAAACACACCATCTCGTCGGCAGGCATGCAATGGAAGGCGAGCGATTGTTACATCTATGTTAATTGCACCTATTTCGCGTCTATACTCGCAACGCAAACAGTGCTAGGCTTGCCTTTCGCCGTTTTGGCGAGCACCAAACGCAGCACTTAATCGAAAGAGGGGACAATGAACGCGTACCTGATTGCCGCCAAGGCAAACGCATGGGAAATCGACCAGCACGTCGCCCGAGCCATCGAGGCGAACCAGCCGGAACACATGATCGAAGCAGTCGGCAGGGGCGAGAGGTTCTACGAGGAGGACCGTAAGAAGATGATGCGCCCGCACAAGGGCTTCAAGGACTTCTTCAGCCTGAACTAGGCTCGTGCAACCGCTGCGGCTTGAAAGCTTCCGCAGCGGAACAACCGACACCATCAGGGCCGGCTTCGCTCGAAGCCGGCCTTCTCTTTATGCGTCGGGCCTGACGACGGACGTTCGCCTTTGACACGCTGCAATCTCTTTGCCTATCGGATGGAGGATCTGCGCAACTGGCACGTTGCCCATGCAGGACGCCCGCTGACCAAGACCTCTTTATCCGCTTCGGAAGCCGGCCGTATGGCAGCATCGCCTACCGCAGCGTCACGCCTTCGGGCAGCTCGATGTCGTGCACGTCGAAGTACTCGTCGTCTTCCTCCTCCGCGCCTTCCGCCTGGGCCTCGGCCGTGGCGGCCTCCTGCTGCGCGTCCTCGCCACCACCGAAGGCGCCCTCGAACGCGTCAACGTACATGCGCGGCACGGCGAACACGATGCGTCCGATGGCTCCCGGGTGCGCATCCACCCATCCGCGTATCAGCCCCACTACCTGGTCGGCGTCATACCCGAGCCGTCCCGTGCCGAACGCGCCCATTATCAGCGTCTCGCACCCATTCGCAGCCGCTATGCGCAGAAGCGTCTCGATGCGGTTCGCCAGGGCGTTGTCGCATTCCTGTTCGGAACGGTGGTTCTCTATCGCGCGCTCGCGGAGCGGCTCCGCAAGCGCGATGACGTCGGCGTACTTCAGCGAGCCGTTGCGCGAGAACGCCACGTCTGGCAGGTACATGGCGCGGTCGGTGAACAGCTGTCCGCGCGCGAAGCCCTTGTTGGCGTCGTAGTAGCGCTCCTTCATACCCTGGAGCACCAGGTACAGGTTGCTCTCCGAGCAGAGGATCTGCTCGGGCCCGAACGCGCCGTCCTCGTAGGCGCCGCCCGGGCGGCTGAACGACGCGGGGTCGACCAGCACCGTCTTGCCCTTCCCGTGGCGGTAAAGCGCCTCGGGGGCGAAGCTGGTGACCACCATGGTCTCGGTGGCCTCGAAAGGCGGCTCCGGCAACTCCAGCTCGCGGCCTTCGCCGTCCTCGTAGACCGCAGCCGCCGAAACGCTCTTCTCGGCGTCGCCGGCAAGCGCGCCCTTCATCAGCGCCAGATGCTTCCTCGCCTGCTCGCGCCGCTCGTCCCTGTCAGCCATCCGAATCTCCTTCGCGTCCGAGTTGTCTTCCGGGACAATTCTAGCCGTTCGACAGGCGGCCATCGCCCTCACTCCAGCGGAAAGCGCACCGTGAACACCGAACCCTGCCCTGGCGCGCTGTCCACGGTTATGGTCGCGCCATGGAAGCTGGCGGCGTGCTTCGCGATCGCGAGCCCCAGCCCCGTGCCGCCGCTCTCCTTCGACCGGCTCTTGTCCACGCGGTAGAACCGCTCGAAGATCTTGTCCTGCTCCTCGGGCGCTATGCCGCACCCGTCGTCCTTCACCTTCACGAAGGCCTCGGGCGACACCACCTCGCCGTCGGCCATCAGCGTCTTGCCGACCATCACGGTCACCTCGCCGCCCGGGTCGCTGTAGCGTATGGCGTTCGAGACCAGGTTGGAGAACAGCTGCGAAAGGAGCTGCCTGTTGCCCACCACCTCGACGCTGGACCCGAGCGCCCTCAGCAGGACCTCCCTGCCCTCCGCGAGCGGAAGCAGCCTCTGCACGACCTGCCCCACGAGCCCCATCAGCTCCAGGTTCTCCTTCCCCGCGTTCTCGAAAAGCGGGTCCTCGATCCGCGAGAGGGTGAGCACGTCGTCGATGAGCGCGCCCATGCGGGCCGACTCCTCGGACATGATGCCCGCGAACCGCCTCGCGTCCTCCTCGGTGGCAACCCCGTCCCGCATCAGCTCCGCATAGCCCGATATGACCTGCAGCGGCGTCTTCATCTCGTGCGACACGTTGGCCGAGAACTCCCTGCGCAGGTTCTCCGCCCTGGCAAGCTCCCTGTTCTGCTCGATAAGCTGCCGCTGCTGCTCGTTTATGCGGCGCAGAAGGGGCTCCATCTCCAGATAGGCCTGGTTCGCCATCGGCTCGGCCACGTCGATCTTGTCGAACGGGGCGACTATGCGCGCGGTGAGCAGGCGCGACAGGGCGAGCGACATCACGCCGACCAGCACGAACGTGGCAAGAAGGGGGAAGGCTATCGACTCGGCGATGGCGACGTACGATTCCCTGTGCTCCGACAGCCTGAGGACGTTGCCGCCCTCCATCGCCACCGCGGCGTAGACCGCGTCGGTCCCAAGCGTCTCGGAGTGCCTGGCCACCGACCCTTCGCCGTTCTGCCTTGCCTGGACGATCTCGGGGCGGTCGGAATGGTTGGCGCTCACTTCCCCCTCGCTGTCGAACAGCACCGACCCGTCAGGGCCCACCAGCGTGTACCTTATCCCCTCCTCGAACTGCGACCCGAGGGCGGCCACGTCCTGCTCGACGGAGGCGTCGCCCATGGCCCGCGCGGCGCTCTCGGCGATGGCCAGAAGCCGGGCCTCTTCCTCGGATTCCTGCGAAAAGTAGAAGAAGGCCGAAAACGCCGCAGCGAAGCACGCTATCGCCAGGATGGAGTAGGCGAATATCGACAGGAAGAGCGTGGCCGACAGCCTTCTGGGGGCACGGGCGTCCACGCGTCACGCCCCTATCATGTAGCCGACTCCCCGCACGGTCTCGATCAGGGACCCGCAATCGGCCGAGGCTTCCGACAGCTTCTGCCGCAGCGTCTGCACGTGCACGTCCACCGTGCGGGTGTTCCCGGCGAAGTCCCACCCCCAGACGCTTTCCAGAAGCCGGGCGCGCGTCAGCACGTGCCCACGGCTCTGCATCAGCTCCTGCAGAAGAGCGAACTCCTTGAAGGTGAGCGTCACGGCGTTCCCGTCGGCGAACACCTTGTGCGCCTCGGTGTCGAGCACCACCCCGCCGCACTGCAGCCGCGTCGATTCGCCCGCCTCTCCCGGCTGCGTGCGGCGCAGCAGCGCCTTGACGCGCGAGACCAGCTCCATCATCCCGAAAGGCTTGGCAAGGTAGTCGTCGGCGCCAGCGTCGAGGCCCATCACCTTGTCGATCTCGCTTCCCTTGGCGGTGAGCATCATCACCGGCACGCGGCACAAAGCCGGGCTTCGGCGGATCTCCTCCAGGATCTGCATGCCGTCCTTGCCGGGAAGCATTATGTCCAGAAGGACCGCCTGCGGGGCACGGTCCGAGCACGCACGGAAGAACGAGTCCCCGTCCGGGAACCCGAGCGCATCGAAGCCCGACTGCCGAAGCGTGTAGATTGCCAGGTCGCGGATGTTCGCGTCGTCCTCAACGTAGTAGATCATACGCAAATGGTAGCGCGAACCGAGACGCCGCAGGGCGGCGCCCGTGTCAAATTGTTGTAAAGAATTCCGGAGGCGCCGGCGCTCCCCTACCCGAACCTTCCGGACACGTAGTCCTCGGTGCGCTTGTCGTGCGGGCTGGTGAACAGCGTGTTGGTGTCGCCGGCCTCGATCATCTCGCCCAGCAGGAAGAACGCCGTCTTGGTGGACACGCGCAGCGCCTGCAGCATGTTGTGAGTCACCATGATCACGGTGTAGCGGTCCTTCAGCTCGCCCACCAGCTCCTCGATCTTCGCAGTGGAAATGGGGTCGAGCGCGCTGGTGGACTCGTCCAGCAGGAGCACCTCGGGCCTCACTGCGAGCGCCCGCGCGATGCAGAGGCGCTGCTGCTGTCCGCCCGACAGCCCCATCGCACTCTTCCCAAGGCGGTCCTTCACCTCGTCCCATATGGCTGCATCGCGGAGCGACTGCTCGACCACTGCGTCAAGCTCGTCGCGCTTCTTCACTCCGTGCGTGCGGGGCCCGAACGCGACGTTGTCGTAGACGCTCATGGGGAACGGGTTCGGCTGCTGGAAGACCATGCCCACGCGCCTTCTCAGGTCGGTCACGGGAATCTGCCCGTAGACATCGCACCCGTCCAGGTTGATGGAGCCCTCTATCCTGCAGCCCTCCACCAGGTCGTTCATGCGGTTCAGCGTCTTGAGCAACGTCGACTTGCCGCACCCGGAGGGCCCGATCAGCGCGGTCACCTCGTTCTCGGGAAACCGCAGGCTGACGTTCTTCAACGCGTGGAACTCCCCATAGTGCAGGTCGAGGCCGCACACCTCCATCTTGGCGGCGCGCGTGTGCTCGGTCGTCGTCTCGCCCGCTCGCGCGGTCGCTTGCTCGAGCTGCTCGACCTGCTCGGCTTCAAGGCATTTCATTCGGTAGGTCCTTTCGTATCAGGCCGTGCCACGCCCTAGGCGTTCCGGCTGTCAAGCTTTCTTTCCACAAGGTTGGCGCCGCCGTTCAGGACGACCACCAGCACCAGCAGCACGACGGCAGTCGCGTACGCCTCGCTTATGTGCAGCCCTTCGCTGGCAAGTACGTACATGTGAACGGCCAGCGTGCGGCACGAGTCGAACAGGGCGAACGCCCCCTGTCCCGCGAAGTCTGGGATCTGCGCCACCGTGCCCGCGGTGAACAGCAGCGCCGCCACCTCGCCCACGCAGCGCCCGAAGGCCAGCAGCACCCCGCCGAAGATTCCCGGCAGCGCACTGGGAAGCACGCAGCGGAAGATGGTGCGCACGGTGCCCGCGCCCAAGGCCAGGCCACCCTCCTTGTAGGAGGCAGGCACCGCGCGGAGCGCCTCCTCGGTGGTGCGCATCACTATGGGGAGAACCATGATCGCCAACGTGCACGCCCCCGACAGCAGCGACAGTCCCCAGCCCAGAAGCGTGGAGAAGAACAGCAGCCCGAACAGGCCGTACACGATGGACGGGATTCCCTGCAGCGTTTCGGTGGTCAGGCGCACCGCACGTATGAAGCGGCTCGAGGACTTCGCGTACTCGACCAGGTAGATGGCCGACGCTATGCCCACCGGCACGGATATCAGAAGCGCCAGCGCCGCCATCAGCACGGTGTCCACGAGCGCCGGCATCAACGACACGTTGGTGGAGTCGTACTCCCACTCGAACAACGACGGCCTAAGGCTCGGGACGCCGTTCACGACGACGAACCCGACTATCAGCAGGAGCACCGCGGTCGACACCGCCGCTCCGACGTAGACCGCAACGCGCAGAAGACGTGCAGTCATTTCAGCTCACCTCGCTTCTTCACGGCGCTGAACAGCAGGCTGATCAGCATGACGAACACGAACAGCACCACGCCCGTCGCGATCAGCGCGCCGCGGTGAAGGTCTGCGGCGTAGCCCATCTCCAGCACGATGTTTGCCGTCATAGTGCGCACGCCGTCGAAGATGGACCCGGGGATCACGGCCTGGTTCCCGGCCACCATCACGACGGCCATCGTCTCGCCAATCGCGCGGCCTATCCCCAGCACGACGGACGCCATTATTCCCGAGAACGCCGCCGGCACCACTATGCGGAAGACCGACCGCTCGTGCGTGGCGCCCAGCGCGAGCGCCCCTTCGTAGTAGCTCTTGGGCACGGCGTCCAGCGCGTTCTTCGACACGGTGATCACCGTGGGGAGGATCATCGCCCCCAGAAGCAGCGACGCGGACAGCAGCGAAAGCCCGTTGCCCGGGCCGATTGCGCGGACGAACGGGACGACCACCATCAGCCCGAAAAAGCCGTAGACCACCGACGGGATGCCCGCCAGCAGCTCTATTCCGGGCTTCAGCGCCGCCGCGACCTTCCTGTTCGCGAAACGCGACAGGAATATGGCGGTCAGGACGCCGGCGGGAACGCCCACGACCATGGCCCCGGCCGTCACGTAGATGCTCCCGACGATCATCGGGAAGATCCCGTACATCCCGCTCCCCGGCTTCCATGTGGTTCCGAACAGGAAGTCCGGAAGCCCGATCTGCGCCATGGCCGGGATGCCGTTGGCGAAGAGGAACACGCATATCAGGGCCACCGCGACGATCGAGAGGGCGGCAGCGGCTCCGAAGAGCCACTTGGCTGCCCCCTCCTTCAACGCCTGGCCGTTAGACTCTTGCTTCATGGCCGCGTCAGCCGATCGCGTCAGCCCAGGTCTGCGCGTCGCCCGAGAAGATGGCCTTGACCTGCTCGGCGTCGAGCTCGTCGACGTCGGACGCGGGGGCCACGATCACGGCGATTCCGTCGCGGGCTATCTCCTGCGCGCCCACTCCGGCCGAAGACTCGGAGTCCTTCAGGTCGCGGGACGCCATGCCGATGTCGCAGGTACCTTCGATGGCCATTGTGACGCCGGTGGTGGAGTCGGACTGCTGCACCTCGATCGTGACGCCCGGGTTGACGGCCTCGTAGGCCTCGGCGAGCTTCTCCATCACGGGAGTGACGGAAGACGACCCCGCAACCACGACCTTGCCCGACACGTCGCCCTTCTGGTAGGGCTTGGCGGCGTCCTCGACCGCGATGTAGTTGTTGTCCTCGACGATGCGCTGCCCGTCGGCGCTCATGATGAAGGATATGAAGTCGTTGGCTACGGGAGAGACGTCCTGCCCGACGACGATGTTGAACGGGCGCGAGATCTCGTACGATCCGTCCTTGACGTTCTCGGGCGTGGCCTCGACGCCGTCGATGCGCACCGCCTTGACCTTGTCGTTGAGCGAGCCCAGCGATATGTAGCCGATCCCTGCAGGGTCGTTGGCCACGGACGTCATCATCACCGACGTCGAGTTCGTGATGACGGCCTTGTCGGTGGTGGTGTCGACCTTGTTGCCGCTGGCGTCCTTCTCCTCGAGCTCGAACAGCTCGACGAACGCGGAGCGCGTGCCCGACCCCTCCTCGCGCGAGTAGACCGAGATCTGCTCGGAGGCAAGCGAGGCGCTGGAGCCGCCCTCCTGCTGGCTCGAAGACTGCAAAGCGCAGCCCACGAGGCCGATGGCCCCCAAAAGGCAGGTCGCGGCAACCAGGCCCGCGACGGTTTTCGATATTGGCTTCTTCAGCATCTCCATTCCTTTCCTAGCGTCGAAGCGCCGACGCGCACCGGTCGGCGCGGCTTCCTTCGGCGTGACGGCCACGACGGGCCGGCGCGACTTCCTTCGCCGCTCCGGCCTAGGCGGCCGGAACAGCCTTCGCGAACAAGGATGGGGCACCCACGTCATGGGCATATAATCGGCATGTAAAGCTTCTGCAAAATCGCGGCGAGCACGATGGGCGCACGAGGCGTCGGCCGACGGCGTGCCGCGCTGTGGGTGCGGCGGCAGGGCTGCTGGACTACTTCCGCGGCAGCCACCTGGCCATCGTCAACCGCGACCCCACCCCCGGCGACGCCCAGGCCGACCTGTGCATCCACGCCAGCATCGGCGACGTGCTGGGTGGGATGGATTAGAATCGAAGAAAAAGCGTTGTCCATGATTGTGTTAACGCGTGCAATTATGCAACTCGCTCGCTATTAATCCGACACTCAAGCTCTAAAGATGAAGGAGAAACATGCCTATGTCGAAAACAAATAACGAATTAGCTCCTACCTGCGCCAAACCGCACGAAAACAATTATCTAGAAAGAAGAATAAAAGTCTTCGAAGCGATCGCCTCCCTTAGGCCCATTCCCATTTCCGAAAAGACGCCCTGCACCGATGAGATTCTGCGTCAGATACGCGAAGAAGAAGCGAGGTAGTAAACGGGAGCGTCTGTTCGCTCACGACGCAGCGAGCCAGTTCCCAAGGAAGGCCGCACCGATGCACAGGACACACGTCAGCACCACGTAGGCAAGCGCGACCAGAACGTCGCCCTGTTGCATCAGCTGCATGCTTTCAAGGCTGAACGTCGAAAACGTGGTGAACCCTCCGCAGAGCCCGACGCGCAGAAACAGTGAGAGCTGCTCGTTGTCGACCGCGCCCTTCAGGACGAGCGCCGCGATGAACGCGAGGCAGAAGGAACCCACGATGTTGATGGCGAAGGTGACAACCGGGAAGGCGGTATCCGATGGAATCAGACCACAAAGGTACCGCAGGACAGAGCCGATGAAGCCGCCCGCTCCTACAGCGAGACAATTGACAAGCATGCGGTTTCTCTCCCCTTCGTTGCATGGACAAGCGACGATTCGCCGAACGCCTGCAAGCGATTCAACATGGTCATGGCTATGATAACTCGATCTCGTACAGAGGCTTGTACTGCGCGCCATCGCGGGACAGCGTCGACTTGAACAGCGTGACGCAAGCGGCGCTGCAAGGCAGCGGGAACACAAGCTCAGGCAACGCGCCCTTGGGCAGCTTGGCCCGCCTCGCCAGCGTGATGTGCGGCAGGAAGGGCTTGCCGTCGAACCCTGTGCCGCGCGACCTCAGCGCCTCGCGCAGGCGGTCTGCTAGCCCGGTCAGCTCAGCGTCGGGTGCCAAACCCATCCAAAGTGTGGCGTCTGACGCGCGCCCGAACTTGCCAAGCCCATCAGGGCGCAGAGGAACCGCAGCGGCCCCGGCGCGCGCCTCGTCCATGGCGTCCATGGCCTCGCGAGCTTGCGCCTCGTCGACGTCGCCCAGAAACGCCAGCGTCACGTGGTAGTTCTGCCGCGGGACGAAGCGCCCCTCCACCGCGGCGCTCAGCACGCGCGCCATGGCGGCAACTTCCTCGACGAAGCCCTCCGGCGGCTCCAGCGCGATGAAAGCCCTCATAGCGTCACATCATCCGTCAGCATACCCAGCTTGTCATCAAGAGTAGTTATCAAGGAATCCTTTACAACTGGATCGCCGTCCACGTTTAGTTCCTTCTCGAGTTCGAACTGGTGCAAATTTTGCACAAGTTCAACCAAGCATCCCAACACACTCTTTCGAGTATACTTCGAACGGATTTTCTCGGGCGACCCAATGACGCCGAATATACTCCTTGGAATAATCGCGATTATCCAAAACCCGAAGGGAGACCGTCATGGAAAGCAAAGCCATCCACCGATGCCTGCACGTGCTGGACCTGCAGAAGTCGCTCGACTTCTACGAGCAGGCGCTCGGCATGACCGAGATCCGCCGCATGGGGCCCGAGGACG
>CAQLOA010000002.1:25395-40517 GCA_948829205.1 uncultured Eggerthellaceae bacterium | reverse complement strand
CCTCAGGAGGACGCATGAACCCATCCGCCAATCTGGCTCTCAGCCACGTGGGCTACACCTATCCAGGCGCCGCGCGCCCGGCCTTGCGCGACGTAAGCGTCGCCTTTCCTGTGGGGTGGACCGGCATCGTCGGCGACAACGGCTGTGGGAAGACCACCCTTGCCATGGTAGCCGCCGGGCTCCTCGACCCCGACGAAGGCTCGGTGACGCCTCGGCTCTATGGGGAATACTGCCGCCAGGACTCGTCTACAAATCCGGACGCTCTTTACGACTTTGCATGCGACTGGGGCCAGGATGCTGTGCGGCTCCGACAGCTGCTCGGTCTGGGCGATGACTGGCCGTGGCGTTATGGCGAGCTTTCAGGCGGTCAGCAGAAGCGGCTGCAGGTGGCTTGCTGCCTTTGGCGCCGGCCCGACTTGCTGGTGATGGACGAGCCCACCAACGACCTGGATGCGCAAAGCCGCATCGCCATCGCGCGCGCCTTGGGCGAATACCGGGGAATAGGGCTGCTCATCTCGCACGACCGAGAGCTTTTGGACGGCCTGGTCGGCCAATGTCTCGTCTTCGAGAACGGTGTGGCGACCATGCGGCCCGGCGGCTACACGAAGGTCATGGAACAGGCCGGTCTGGAAGCCGCGGCGGCAAGGCATGCCCGCGACCAGGTGCGCAAGGATGCGGCCAGGATCCAAGACGAGGCACGGCGCCGCAACGAAGAGGCCCAGCGCTCGAAGAGCCGCCTGAGCGCGCGTGACGTGGGCAAGCACGACGGTAGCATGCGAGACAAGCTGGGCCGCGCCAAGGTGAGCGGCAAGGACGGCGTGGCGGGAAGGGCGTCCTCCGCCATGGCCAGCAGGCTTGCCGCCGCCCAGTCCAAGCTGGAAGCAAGCGCCGCCCCTAAGCGTTACGACTACCGGTTCGAGGCTGTCGGCGCGCCATCCGCCTCGAATACGGTGTGTCACATCGAGGAGACGGTGATGTCGTACGGGGATGCCGAAGGTGCCGCTTATGGCGAGGGCGAGCCTGGCCGCAAGGAGTCCGGAGGCACGCCCGCGTTCGCGCTGTCCGTTCCCGAGCTTTGGGTGTCACCCGTCGATCACGTCGGAATCACCGGGCCGAACGGTGCCGGCAAGAGCACCCTGCTTCGCCATGCGCTCGCACGCATTCTCGAAGGAGTGCGCGTCGCCTACGTTCCGCAGGACGTGAGCGAAGCCCGGCGCAGAGAGGCCCTCCACAAGCTCCGCGAATACAGCCAGGCCGACATGGGCCAGGTCCTTTCCCACGTTGCGCGCCTGAATTCCGACCCGAAGCGCATCCTCGACGGGGAGGATGTCAGCCCGGGCGAGATGCGCAAGCTGATCCTGGCCGAACTCCTGCTGGAAGGTCCCAACCTGCTGGTGCTGGACGAGCCGACGAATCATCTCGACGTCGGTTCCATCGAAGCGCTGCAGGGGCTTGTCCTCTCGTTTGCGGGCGCGGTGCTGCTGGTGTCCCACGACATGCGCCTGGTCGACGAAAGCTGCAACGTGCGCTGGCTGCTGGAGGAAACCGCGCCCGGCAGGTTCTCCGTTCGGGCCTCATTCGGGTCGCAGGCAACGAAAAACCGTTAAACATGCGGTAGCTGCGTATGCAATTGATGCATCGATTCGCGCGAGGGCGCTCCGCGACTCATTCGTTCACGGTTGGGCGTTTCCGTAACGCGCCTGCCTGAAGACGCTCTGGGCCCTTGCGAAGCCGTTCGTATGCCTAGCGTTGGAAGTGGGCGAGAAGACCTGTGGTAAACAAGCTTCGCCACAAAGATTTCATCGGCTACCAGGTTTACACGACGCAGCGTGCGCTCGCGCGCAGCCTTGATTCCACCCTTGCACCCTTCCATAGGAACGCTTTGCGCCCTGTGTCCGGTGGGCTTCGCCGAGGTCGTGGCAGCCAGCGGAAGCGTTCCTTGTTCCAAAAACGCATCCCCCGTCGTTACGTTGTCGTGACGGTAGGGCGATGACGGGTTGCGCCCTATGCATTCTGTTGTGTAATTCGTCCTATACTTGAAGGCGCAATGTCGCAATCCGCAGTCGAAAGGACCTCTCATGTCGAACACGTTGGTTGCCTATTTCTCCGCGACGGGCAGGACGAAGCGAATCGCCGAGCGCATGGCGAAGGCGGCGGAGGCGGACCTGTTCGAGATCGTGCCGGCCAAGCCCTATACCCAGCAGGACCTGAACTGGGTGGACAAGACCAGCCGAGGCACCATGGAGATGAACGACGACGCATGCCGTCCGGCAATCGCCACCAAGGTGGACAACATGGACGACTACGAGCTGGTCTTCCTGGGATTCCCTGTGTGGTGGTACATCGAACCGCGCATCATAGACACGTTCCTGGAATCCTACGACTTCTCGGGCAAGCGCATCGTTCCCTTCGCCACGAGCACCGGCAGTCCCATCGGCGAAGCCCCGCAGCACATCCAAGAAGTTTGCCCCAATGCCAAGGTGGAGGAAGGCCACAAGTTCAACACCACCGATGCCGACCCCATGCTGTTCCAGTGGGTGGCTCGCTACATGCACTAGCTAGGAAAGAACATCGATGCGTTGGAACAGGGGACGTGGAACAGGAGACGCGTCTTTTGTTCCAACGCGGATTGAACGAAAAACACGTCCCCTGTTCACTTTCTGTTCACCCTTTGTTCATTCAAAAGCGAACGTTCCCGACGCATGGATGTGGCAAAGCGACCTGACCCTAACGTTTCGTGACCCCAACGCCACATGTTCGTCGTTGGCGATTCCAGATAATTTATGACTTTGAATCTGGCTGTTTCCTGCCGCTGACCTGCTTGTTATAATGCGCGTAGGCGTAATTGGCTTGGGGGTGTCTTTTATGCTGACGGCTGGGAAACCGAAACCGGCACGCTTTCTAAAAACCTGTACTGCGATACTTTTCGGCATTGCGCTCGTATGCATGCTGCAGATAGTCGTAGCCTATGAAACTTCGTCGTCTGCCTCTGCATCCGAGGCGGACAAGAACATATTCGTCGACAATGGTGGCGCTGACAGCCAGGTCGTCTATCTTTCCGACATACCATATGCCAGTGCAAAGGTCGGCTGGGGCAGCTTGACGCTGGACAAGAACGGCGTCAACAACGGCGAGATCACGCTCAACGTCAACGGGTCTACGACCGCCTTCAAGAAGGGCCTCTTCGCCCATGCGACTTCGACGGTCGATTACGACGTCAGCCAGTACAACGCCGAATACCCCTATTTTGTGACGTATTACGGGCTGAACACGACGAACAACAACGTTGGCAACGGCGTCAAGTTCTCCATCTACACATCTAACGACGGCGAGCATTGGGACCTTAAAACCGACGCCGACCCGACTCCAATCAAAAGCGGCGACGGCGCTGGCCAGTTCAAAATCGGCATCAAAGGCGTCAAGTACATTCGCTTGTACGCCGACGCCAATGGCAGCAACGCCTCCGACCATGCCGTTTGGGCCGATTGCAAGCTGGTGCACGAAGGATACAAGGACAACATCGTCAGAACCGTCGAAGAGCTCGATGCCGAGATCATGTCCAAATACACGGACGGTCCCGTGCCCGAGGAATTGCAACTGACGCTTCTGCAACGCAACCTTATCGCCGCGGTCGGACAGTATGGGTTGCGCACGTTCGTTGAAACCAGCGCCGAAAACCGTGCGATGCTTGAGTGGTTCTTGAACGACAGGGAGGCGTTGCGCCTGTGGACCATGGCGGGCGTACCCAACGGCTCGTACGTCAACGCGCTTCAGGTGCTGAGCAACCTTTACGCTGCACATAAGGACGACCTGCAGGACGACACGGTCGTCAACGACGTGCGGAACGGCGACCTGAACTTGCACATGATGCTGGCGCTTTCGCTTGCGCATGCGCGCCCGATCAACCTTTGGATATATAACAACCAGACCTCGAACCCGGTGGTGCGCTACGAGATCTTCAAGGACATGTATGCGAACAACAAGCTGGGCAACCCCAGGATGTTCGCGAACTTCACCGTGGAAGAGATGCGCTGGGTCATGACGGCGCAAATGGACGACGAGTCGATCCTGTGGCTGCGCGACTACACGTCGAAGTTCGGAGACGGGGGGCAGCTCAGCGCGCGTTTCAATCCTTATACCTACATCAAATACCGGTTGGGCTACTCGTACGGCAATCCGAAGTACTATTCGGAGGCCAACTATGCCATGTGGGACGCGAAGTACAACCTGTCCGCCTACAACATCACTTATAAGTCAGGCTATCCGAAGCTTTGGATCGTGTTCGAGGAGGGTGCCGTTTGCGGCGGCCTGTCCAAGACAGGCTCGAACATTCAGTGTTCGTGGGGATATCCCGCCACGCCTGTCGGTCAGCCCGGGCACTGCGCATACATTTATATGTATGATGCGGGCGGTGGCAAGAACGCGTGGCAGCTGACCAACAGCATCGTCGCCAGCGGATGGGCAAACACCACCCCGACGCTCATGCCCTACGGGTGGGGCTCTGGTGGCGCGAACGTGACCAACAACAACACCATCCAGTCCGCTTCCTACATGTTCCTTTCGCAGGAGGCCCAGAACGAGTACGACAAGTTCGAGCAGGCGAACATGTTGATGCTCATGGCGAAGGTCTACCGCAACGACTGGGACAGGCTGGTTCAGATCTACAACGACGCATACGACGCCGAACACATCAACCTCGACGCATGGAACGGCCTCATCAACATCGCGCTCGACGCCCGCACGAATTCCACGCAGGAGCAGCTTTACGATCTTGCCGTTCAGTGCACGACCGACATGAAGTACCACCCGTTGCCCATGTACGACCTCACGCGTCGCATCGGGGCCAAGATCACCGACCCTGCCATCAAATCGAAGTTCATGATGCTTGTGCAGTCCACGCTGCAAGAGGCCTCCCGCACCAACGGTTCGCAGTCCGTTCACGCCAAAGGGGTCGTGCAAGTTGCGAATGCCTTGCTCGGCTATATCGACAACCGCGTTGCCACGTTCTCGTTCGATGGGGCGAATGCGAACAAGATCGTTCTGGCAAGCTCGTTCCAGAATTCAGGCGTGACTTGGGAATACAGCCTTGACGGGGGCAATACGTGGACCATGGTGCATGAGGACTCAGTAGCACTTACGCCCCAGCAGGTCGCAAGCATCACCGCTGCCAATGACATCAAGGTGCACATCATCGGCGTGCCGCGCGAGGGGAACACCTTCACCATCGACATCACGCAGCCGTCGTTCTCGGGGGCGGGGCTTTCGATGGATGATGATGAGAACCGCCTCTTTGGCACTACGAGCCTGATGGAGTACTACGTCAGCGAAGACATAGACTCTACCGTTGTGCCTGCGGATGCGAAGTGGGTAACGTTTGCCACGGCTCCCAACCTTGAGGGTAACAAGCGCATATTCGTCCGAAATAGAGCTACGGGGATGCAACTCACGACCAATTACGTATGGTTTACATACTCTGAGAATGTTTTTGTTGCGGATCGCAACCTGATTGATTCTTCCCACTTGTCGATCAATTCCAGTTGGACGCATGCTGCATCTGCTGGCAATGCAAAAAACGTTCTTGATGGCAACGACAATACGTATTGGCGCACGAAATCGGTGCCTGCGAACTTAACGTTCAATCTTGATGAGCCCCGCTACGTCTGTGCTCTGGAATTTACGCCGGACAAGAACTACAAGTACTTTAATAGTATTCCTGCTGGGTATGTGAAGAACGTTGAGATATACACCAGCATGGATTCAACGAACTGGACCTGTGTTTACACGGGAGCGTTTGCGCAGACCAATTCGCCTATCAACGTGGAGTTCACTCCCACAGAAGCGAGTTATGTCAGGATCAGATGTCTGAACACCCACACAGATCCGACATTCGGCATTGCCTGTGCAGACGTCAAGCTTTACGAGGACCTGACGTTCGACCCCACGCCGCAGGCTAAGGTGCGCTACAGCATCACCAGCAAGACAAATCAAGACATCGTGGCAGAGCTCGTCAATCCCAGCAAGCCCATCACTGTGACGAACACAGAGAACGGTGCCACTACGCACACGTTCACCGAGAACGGCACACCTTCGAGTTCGTCGACGACAGCGGCAACCGCGGTTCTGCTGAGGCGAGCGTAAACTGGATCGACAAGACGGTGCCCGACATGGACGTCTCGTACAGCACGACCGAGCCCACCAACGCCGACGTCGTTGCCACGATGATCTTCACCGAGCCCGTAACCATCATCTCTGAGGGCGTCAGCATTCTCAACAGCAACGGCCAGCCCTATGACGGCACGTTGAGCTCCGACCCTAAGAACATCACGTTCACCGAGAACGATTCGGTAGAAATCCAGTTCGTCGACGAGGTGGGCAACGTCGGCAACAAGACGATCGCAGTCGACTGGATCGACCGCGAGGAACCCACCGGCACTGTCACCTACAGCACCACCGACATCACCGACCAGCCTGTCGTTGCAACGGTGGAGCCAGACAAGGAGGGTGTGACCATAACGAGCGAAGGCGGGGAGACGCATACGTTCGACAGCAACGGCGACTTCACCTTCGAGATGGTCGACGCCGCCGGCAACATGGGAACTGCTACTGCCAACGTGTTCTGGATCAAACACGCGCCGAAGGTAGAAGTGACTTTCTCGACGGAAGAGGCAACGAAGGACCCGGTCGACGCAACGATCAAGCTCCCCGACGGCTACCGCATAATGAACAACGACGGCAAGGACACGTATACGTTCACCGACAGCGGAGAGTTCGCCTTCCAGTACCTCGATCCCGACGGCATGCAGGGCAGCTATCCGGTCAAGGTCGACTGGATAGATCGTGAGGCACCCAAGGCGACCATCACCTATGATAAGCCGACGGCCACCAACCAGTCTGTTGCGGCAACGCTTATGCTCGAGGATCTCTCAGAACCCGTGAAGGTCACGAGCGAAGGTGGATACACGCATGCATTCACCGACAACGGCGAGTTCACCTTCGAGTTCGAAGACGCCCTTGGAAACAAGGGCACCGCCGAGGCGAAGGTGGACTGGATCGACAGGATACCCCCCACCGCATCGCTCGTTTACGACATGGACGAGGCGAATGGCAAAATGGTCGTGCGCGTGGTCGACCCCAGCGAAGAGATCACCTTCGCAGAAGGCGACGGCACCTACGAGTACACGGCCAACGGCGACTACGAGATCGTGTTCTACGACAAGGCCGGAAACGAAGGAAGGCTGACCGCGCACGTCGACTCGCTCGTCGACCCGGTGGTACCCGACAATCCCGACCCTGACGAGCCCGACCTTTCCGACGTGGTTCTCTTCTCGCTCGACCTCGGCACCGGAGTGCAGCAGTCCGTCGACTGGGTCAAGGCTGACGAGAGCCATCTGCATGGGAGCATCAAGGTGCCGCGCTCGAAGATGCCGACCAAGCCCGAAGACTTCGACCTGAAGGTCCCCGACGGTGTGATCTACTCGATAAGCAGGCACGTACAAGCGCTTGCGCATCCCCTCGAGGCCTTCTTCGGTGCGTTCTCGGTGGACGATGCCTGCGGCGTGGCGGTCGCACGTGACGCCGCCGAGGCCTATGCCGTCGCGCGTGACGCTTCGCAGTCCGAGTTCTGGGACATCGAGCTTAGGCACAGAGACAATCCCAGCCTGCAGAAGCTGTACACGCTGGAAGTGGTCCCTGTAGAGGAAGGGGAAGTCCCTGACGGTCCTACCACGCCCGGCACGCCTGGCACCCCTGGCACGCCTGGCACCCCTGGCACCCCGAACACACCCGACGCGTCCGGCACTCCCGGTACGCCAACCCCTAGCGACCCGATCAGGGTCCCCAGCGGACTCGGGAGCGACGCAGGCACGGGCGCAGGCGGTTCGCTTACGGACACCGGCGACGGTGCGATGGACGGAGCCTTGGCGCTTGGGTTGTTGGGTGCCTGCTTCGGAGTGCTCTCGCTGGTGGTTGGCCTCGTCGCCCGCTCGCGCCGCGCGTGATTCGCTTCCTGTTATACCATCGCCACGCTGTCTTTGAGCGTTGCAAAAACACCCTCTGACCTTGTATAATTTGCATTATCTATGTGGTTTTGCAGCCGAAGGCCAAAGGGGATGCCGAAGGTGCCGAGAGGGGCGCTGACAACAAATGCCAAGGGCGGCATGCGCGCCGCCGTCTCGATCGTCATCGCGGCGGCCCTTGTCATGCCGGCGTTCCCCCTTTCCCAGATCGCTCCGGCCTATGCCGAAACCGTCGATGGGGTTTCCCAACCCTCTTCCGTTGAGACGTCGCCAGAAGGGTCCTCGTCCGAAATCTCCGCTTCGCACCCCGAGCAGATCTATGCGCAGCTCGCCCTGGACGGAAGCACGGTCGACGCCTACGGCAACGTCACCTCGGGAAGCGATGCCCTGCCCTCGATGGAAAGCAACATGGACCTGGCCAACCTTCCCAAGACCGACGAAGAGAAGCAGGCCATACTTGACGGATACCTAGCCGACGGCACCATCACTGAGGAAGACCTGAACGACGAGTTCGTCGTCGACTCGCTTACCGGCGCATATATGGAAGGCGAGCAAGGCGACCCTGCCGATAGGTGTGCGAACGAGCAGGACGGCTTCGAGGACGCCATGCGCGAAGACGAAGAGCGCCAGCAGGAGGCCAATCGGCTGGCCGCCGAGGCGCAGGCCGTTGCCACCTTCACCGAGGCGGACGTCGAAGCCGCACAAAGGGAAGCCCGCGAGGCCGAAGAAGCCTCGACGACCTACGACCCCACGCTGACTTCGGAAGACGTTTTGGTCAGCCAGCCAGGGGAGTACGGCCCGTTCCTGTATACGGCGTCTTCCGGGGGTGCCGCCGCTTTTGCGGAGTCGCGCGCCGCAAGCCTGTACGACGCTCAGGGCCTTCAGGCCCAAAGCGGCTCCTATTCCATCGACGTGGTGCTGAAGGACATAAAGTCCGTCATCCTGTACGACAACTCCGGGACCCCGCAGACGCAGGACATCTTCGTCAATTACATCAACAATTACCTCAACAGGCATACCGCCTACGTGCAGATGATCAACATGCCTTCGTTCTACAGCCCGGTGCTGTCCGCAAGCTTGAGGGATGGATGCATCTACGTCACATTGCAGCTGCCAGTAGCCGCTGGCGAGGAGGCGAAGACCTTCGAAGTGCTGTACACGAAAGGCGCCGACTGGGAAGGTTATGTAAAGACTCTCACAGGCCAGCCATCGGCAAACGATGCCACCATGATGGCGAACATCGCAAGCACGCCGGGTTATGATTCCAATCGCGATCAGGCCTACCGCAACGCCTACAAGCTGGCGCCCTATGCGTCCTACGAAGACATCGTAAGGTCAGGTAACGCCATCCCGACAACCAGCGGGCTCTACAGCAAGACCATTCAGGAGCTTTGGCCCGTGCACGCCACCCAAGGCATGAAGGTGAGCATGCTGGAGGGCGAAGAGGAAGACATCGTCCGCAACGTCGTCTACTTCTCGGACGGCACGTCCGAAACAAGCGACCTGCAGTTCCTGGGGACCAAGTCGCTTACGGCCTCGTACACGATGGGCGAGGCGGGCATCCTGTACCAGCCCGACTTCTGGACGTTGGGAGAAGGTGCAAAGCCCGGCATCGACCGCATGGCGGCGTTCATCCGGTCGAAGACCTACAACAACTACTTCGCCCCGTTCAAGTCCGACGTGAAGATGCATCGTACCGTGCGCGACTACTTCGATCGCAACATCCACGACAAGGCCGAGGAAGTGGCGGCGAACCTGTTGACTAACATACCCACTTGGAATCCGATGTACTCGGAGTCCCCGCTGTGGAACTACTACATGAACCAGGCGGAGAACGCCAAGCCCACGGATAACTGGCAGTCCCATGCGGTCGAGCTGAAGATGTTCAACCTGCTGTTCCTGTACACCTATTGGGACAGGTTCTTGAACTTCGGCATCGGGGGCAGCGAAGAGACGGGCTACCAGAACAATGCGAACGCGTTCCTTGTCGTGGCCTTCCGTGGCGGGGTGGTGAAGCCAGGGCTTTCGCTGGTGAACATGACCTACGACGTGCGCTCGGACACCATGCTCTCGTATTCCATGATTCGCCTGCTGTCCAACACGGTCATCAACACCAGGCTCGGGCCGTTCACGGGAATATACAACTCTCCCACGCTGATCAGGACAATCGTCATGCGAACGTCCAACTACTCGGACGTCGCCAACTGGTTCGCCGACTACATGTCCACTATCGCGTTCTACCACGAGTACGAGCCTCCTGTCGTCGACGGTCATCCCGAAACCGCAGAGCTCTACTGGCGCGGCTGGGACCAGGCGTCGCGGCGCTATCCCGACTACCTGCCCATCTGGCTCACCATGGAACCCGGCGCCATGTACATGGGGTCTACGTCCATGTTGTTCGCCTGCGGGTCCACCTACATTTACAACGCTCCTGCCAACTTCGAGTTCAACGATGCCCAGCGGGCGGCCTTCAAGGCAAGGTTGGACAACATCTTCCCGTATGCCGCCAAGTACTCGTCGACGGTGGCGACCATAGTCGGCAAGGAACGAGTGAACACAACCATCGTTCTGACGCTGGACAACATGACCTCCCGATACGATTACGGAACCGCCCAGAACGTCTACTACGAGAGTCAAGGACTATGGGGCAAGCACTACACCGAAGACCCCTGGCAGAAGAACTTCTTCGACGTAAGCGAGCTCTACGACACCACCGGTGGCCAGGGCGCGGCTGCGGCCACCTACAACATGTCGCCCACTAACAAGCGAATCCTGTTCCTCGCTTACACCTCCCTTGGCTGTGGCTGGTCCTATTACTGGTCGCACGAGCTGGCTCATGCCATCGACAACGACGTCTTCCTGGGTGCCGGACGCCGCGATGGGGCCTCCAACGAGGATTTCACCGACGGCCTTCTCACCCAGGGCCATGGGGCCATGACTCCGGTTCTCAACCTTTGCTACGACTACGACGTCTTGAACGATCGCATGTCTAACTACGACCGGGACAGGATCTACGGAAAAGATCAGACGGACGACTTCTACAAGAAGGTTTACGAGACCCTTGACATGCTGGACTACGCTGCGCTTCTTGCGTTCCTGCGACTCGACAAGGACGAGCAGAACGCCGTGGCGTCCCAAGTGTGGTTCAGCGGGCAGAACGGCAACAGTCCTCTGGATTCCGGCACCAACACCAGCGTCCTCTGCTCAAGAAGCAAGGTACTTGGCGAGTACGACGGCACCGTGTCCACCATGCCAGTGAATGCGTCCGTGTTCAACGACGGCTCCAAGAAGTTCGAGACCATCGAAGAGGTCTACGACAACCAGCTGTTCCTGCGCCCGGGTGTCCCCGACGGCGGCAGCATAACCTGGCAGAGGCAGTCGTATGTCACCGAGGACAACCGCGGCGCCTGGTGGTTCCCCGTGCATGCCAACACCTTTTACCCCGATTCCCGTTCCTTCAAGGTGATGATGTACCGCATGCTCGGCCGCGAGGGCTATGACGCGTTCGCGACCTATGGAAGCGCCGGCGGCAACGACCTGCAGAAGCTCATGAAGATCACGGGCTGCTCGTCCTACAAAGAATGGCAGATGAAGACGTGGAGCGGCATCGAGGCCAAGAAAGACAATCTAGCCTATGCCGACTTCGACAGCTTGGTGGACAAGTTCGAGGTGGCCCTCAAGTCCGATGCGAGCATGCACGACCGCAACCTGGGATCCATGTCCTCGCTGCGCACGCGCATGTTTTACATGATGAAGCGTACCACCGACGATTTCCGTTACGGCATCTACGAGAACCAGAAGCCGGTCACCCATATCAACAACCTGAGCGACCTTCTGAAGGTCGCAGACAACCCGCAAGGCAATTACGTTCTCGACAGCGACATAGACTGCAGCAGCATTCAGTTCGAGGCCGGAGGCGCTTTGCTCAGCGGCGTCTTCTACGGCAAGTTCGACGGGCAAGGGCACAAGGTCTACGTGAAGGGATCTCCGATCGGCGGTCTTTTCGAGGGGGCGCGCCACGCATACATCAAGAACCTGACGCTCGAAGGCGTCGGAGCCGAATCCGTGGCCCTAACCACTGTGAACTGCGAGCTTGAGAACATCACCTATACGAGGTTCGAGCGCCAGATATGGTCGGTCGACGACTTCGTCGGCATCAACGACGATATCAGGCTTGGCGTGAACAAGTTCCACCTCATGGCCGACCTTGACCTTTCCGAGTGGTCTTCCGCGAACAATGCAGCCGAGACGAAGAAGCTGTCCGTGATTACGCAATTCATGAACGGAACACAGATTGACCCCAAGGTGTTCAACGGGAACGGTCATACGATAACGGGGCTTTCCGGGGTATCGTTGTTCGACAAGGCGTTTTTTGCCGAGATACGCGACTTCACGCTTAAGAGCTCGAGCAATATGCAGGATGCTGCTGCGGGGGACAACGTAGCTCTGATAGCGCGACGAAGCGCGAAGAGCGTCTTCGAGGACCTGTATCTTGACACAGTGTCGGCGCAAGGCCGCTATCGTATCGGGTTCGTCGTCGGCGACGACGGAGGAATCAACGCATCAGGAGGCGAAGGGCGTGTCGGCGGTTCGCGGTTCAGCCGCATCCAGGTCACGAACGGCAGGCTATGGAATGGCAACAGTTCGGTTCAAGGCAACTGCTGCTATGCGGGATTCATCGCGGGTCGTGTGGTGAACAGCGACCTGAGCGATATCTACGTGCAAGGCGCTTTGGCTTCATACGGAGTGTCTTGCGGAGGTGTTGTCGGGGCTGTAACCTGTTCGGCGCGACTGGAACGTTGCGTTTCGAAGGTGAATATGTCGTCTACGGTTACGAACGGCAAGAACGGCATCGTTCTGGGAGACATCGAGGACTCTAGCAACAATCTTTATGATGCGGAAAATACCAGAATATCCGCATGCTTCGGTCTCGGGAATCCGACCAATGGTAACGTTGGCCGTCTTGCCAAGATGACCGCTCCAGCCGAGGAAGCCTTCGTGAACTGCTACGAGGATGCATCGATTACGGTTGGCGCTTCGCTTGTTGGGGATGCGGTGCCCGGCGTGAAGTATGCGCGAACGGATTTGGGGCTTTTGCGGCATTTAAGCAAAGAGCTGCAAGACATTTCCTACACGTTCCCCATGCTGTATAACGGCGCCGCGGTATATGAAAATCTTGGATTCGATGCCGATGTTTGGGAATTCGATCCAACCATAGAAATCGGTTATCCCATGCTGCGGTTTGTGGGCAACAGGGCTTCTTTCGCGCAGTATGACTTAGACATTGCGATCGATTACAAGAACGAAAAACTTGTATGCTCGGGAACGGACTTCGACGCAAGCAAGATGATATGCCTGCATAACCTGCCGTTCAGAAGCCTCAAAGACCTTCCTGGAAGCGGGATATACAAAGGCGATTGGCAGGACGACGGTTTCGCTTCGGCGCCTATTTTCTTCTCAGTAATATCCGAAGATCCGAATAGTGTCGATCTGACCGAGATCATCGAATACGAAGGATTTGACAATGCGGAAACCGAATTGAAGGGGACTCGCTCAATAAGCCTGTATTTCGCCTCAAAATGGTCAGGGAAGGGCTACAGCTTCATCAAGACGGTAGAGCTTTCATCGCGCCCGAAGAACGGTTATGCCGACAACATCAAGGGCGTTCGCGCCAATTCCAAAGGGGTGGGCGCGATCCATGTGTTGACGGTCGGCCCCGGCCTCATGCCTGCTCTTGAATACAGGCCGGTGGCGGACGCCGGTGCCGGAGCCTCCGATTCCGTTTCGGCTGCGAATGTCGGAGGAAGCGCCGAGCCAGATGCTGGTGCAGGCGAAGGTGCTGGCGCCGCAGCGGATGCCGAATGGATTCCGATCACGTCGTCTTCGACGCCGGTTGTGGCGGGAACGTACGAAGTGCGCGTGGCTGCTACCGATAGCTCGTTCGCTTCCTACCCTTCCAAGGTCGTGGTCGATCCATACGACCCGGACGCGGTCACGTACCCGCTTATGCTTGACCCGAAGGGCGGTGTATGGGCGGAAGGGTTTGACGTTCCCGACACCTATAACAACGAACAGGATGCGACTCTTCCTGTTGCGGACAACATTGCTCGCAGGGGGTACACCTTTGCTGGCTGGTATGACAACGAAGCTCTTTCCGGAAGCCCTCGGACCGAGATTCCGGCAGGGCAGACCGAGGCGTTGACGTTCTACGCCGCCTGGACTCCTAATGTATACAGCGTAACGCTGGACCTGGACGGTGGACGCATAGTCCAGGGCAGCAACGTGACGAGCTACACATTTGGCGAGGGATCGCAGCTTCCGGTTCCAGCGAAGGACAATTACGAGTTCGGAGGATGGTACGACAGCGCGTCCTTCGAGGGAGACCCGGTGGATGCCATAGGCGTGGATGCCGTCGGGGACAAACATTTCGTGGCCAAGTGGTACAGGCCTGTGTTCAACGTGACGCTCGAGCCCGGCGAGGGCGCATTCGTGGAGGGCGTGGATTCCACGTTCACGTACGAAGGCGGTGCAGGCGCGGCCCTGCCTGATGCCTCCCAGATGGTATGGGAGGGTCATACGTTTGCAGGATGGTTCGAGGACTCGGCGTTCAGCGGTCTGCCTGTAACCTCCATCCCACCCGAGGCCAGAGGCGACAAGCGTTATTTCGCCAAGTGGGACCTCGGCATCTACTCCATCACGTTCTCGCCCAACGGGGGAACGCTCGGGTTCGAGCAGACGGGCGTGTCGTCCTACACCTATGGCACTCCGGTGACCCTTCCTCTTTACGAGCGTCCGGGGTACGAGTTCCTGGGATGGTTCGACAATGCCGAGCTTGCCGGCAGCGCGGTAACCGAGGTTGCTGCCGGACAAAGCGGCGACAAGCATTACTACGCAAAATGGGAACCCAAAAACTATGCGATTTCCTACAACCTGGGCGTAGATGGCGTGGGAGCAACCCCTCCTGACACCATCGATTTGTCCGCATACGAGAGCTATCGGACCAGCGACGCCGCCTTTCGACTTCCTGGGGCGGACGTGATGGTCTGGGAAGGCCACACCTTCGCCGGCTGGCATGCGGCGGCCGACCTGTCCGATGCGCCACTGATC
>CAQLOA010000002.1:11406-25385 GCA_948829205.1 uncultured Eggerthellaceae bacterium | reverse complement strand
GTACGCTGCCTGGGTTGGCGAGGCGTGCGTGCTTTCGTTCCATCAGGCGGGCGGCGCCTTCGTGAGCCAGCCCAAGACGGTCTACGAGTTCGGGGCTGACGGCGTGGCGGAAGGCGACGAGGTCGACCTGCCGGGCGCCAACGATATTGCGCGTTCCGGATATGTCTTCGATGGCTGGTACGCCGATGAGGCATGCAGCGGTTCGCCTGTCGAGAAGGTGCGGCTTGTGAAGGGTGCCATCGACCTTTATGCGAAATGGACGCTTCAGCAGTACAGCATCGCGTTCGAGCTGAACGGGGGTGCCTTTGGCGATGGATTCGTTCCGCCGTCCAGCTACACTGTGGAGACAGGCGAGATTGGGCTGCCGAGCTCCGGCGACCTTGTCCGCGACGGGTTCGTGTTCAAGGGCTGGTATGAGGATGAGGGCTTTGCGGACGCCCCGGTTGCCGTCATTCTGGCCGGCAGCGTCGGAGACAAGACCTTCTATGCGAAATGGGAGGAAGAGCAGGTTACGCCCCCCGGACCTGACGAGCCGGACCCCGACAACCCTGACCCCGACAACCCGGATCCCGACAACCCGGGTCCTTTGCCGCCCAACATCGTGATCGTCTCTCTGGATTTCGGCACAGGAATGCAGCAGACCGTCAGCTGGGCCGAGGTGGAGGAAGACCACTTCTACGGACGTGTTGAAGTGCTGCGCTCGAACATGCCGACCAAGCCCGAGGGCTTCAGCCTGGCGGTTCCCAACGGTGTGGTCATTCGTTCGATCACGAAGCGGACGCAGGTGATTACGCTCGCGCATCCACTCGAGGCTTTCGTGAGCGCCCTTTCGTCAGACGATGCGTACGGGGTTGCGGCCGCACGTGACGCCGCGGCGGCCTATGCCGCTCCACGCGAGGGTTCGCAGTCCGACTTCTGGGACATCCTGCTGGGGCATACGGCTGACCCCGACTTGCACAAGCTTTACACGCTGGAAGTGGTCCCGGTGGAGGAAGGCAAGCCTACGCCTATTCCTACCCCGGATCCGACCCCGACGCCTTCGCCCGACCCGGGTTCCAACCCTGGGCCTTCGCCGGTTCCGTCCACACCGTACGTTCCCACGGCCAACAACGGCCTTGGGAGCGACGCTGGCCTTGCGGACACAGGTGACGGTGCAATGGGCGGAGCCTTGGTGCTTGGATTGCTGGGCGCCTGCTTCGGAGTGCTCTCGTTGGTGGTTGGGCTCATCGCCCGCTCCCGCCGTGCGTGACAATCTTGCATTTCCATAAGTGTAAGCAAACTGCGATGGCTGTTCGCGCCAGGAAGACAGCGGAAAATGCCAAAAAGTTGCCGATTACTGTCAATTTGCTTGCTTGCGCAGTGGTCATGCAAAGCATCACAATCCCCTGAGCTGGGCTTTTAGGACATACCTCAAAATTCCAGCTCCCAAAAGTGCCGCTTCAGCCCCCTTTTCGCCTCAAAATCGACAGTAATCGGCGATTTTCTGGCATTTTTCTTTCGGTTTTCTGCACGACGGCCTTTCATATGTCAAATTCGTCACCGCTTGACTTCTTTATGCCTTTCTGGAGTATAAAAACATCATGAAGCAAGAGAAAGGGGCGAGCTGTGGAACAGACGATACGCCTAGCCATAGACGGCATGCACTGTGCGAACTGTGCTGCCAACATAGAGAAGCATTACAGGGCGCTCCCCAGCGTCAAGGACGTGTCGGTGAACCTGGCCAACAACACCGGGCGCGTGACGTTCGACCCCGAAAGGGCCACCATCGACGACATGCTTCGCGTGTTCGACGACCTGTCGTTCACGGCCGAGATAATCCCCGAAGACGCCCCGCTGGTGGACGAGAAGCGCCGCGAGAAGGAAGCCGCCCGCGCCAAGCACGACGTGCATGTCTTCGCGGTGTCGGCCGTGCTCACGGTCGTCATCATCGCCATCGGCATGATTCCGGGATGGCACATGGCAGTAGGCGGATGGCTGGCCGACCTGTTCGCGGGAGCGTTCGGAGCCGCCGGGGGCGCCGGCATGCATGGCGGCCATGCCACGCACGTACAGGCCATGTTCGCTGCCAACGTCCTGCTAATGCTGCTTACCGTCCCCGTCCAGTTCGGCTGCGGGCTGCGGTTCTACAAGGGGGCATGGGGGTCGCTCAAGAGCGGAAGCGCGAACATGGACGTGCTCGTTGCCCTGGGAACCTCGATAGCGTTCCTCTTCTCGCTGTGGATCACGTTCCTGCCGGTCATAACCGGCAACTGGTCGGATGTCGAAGTGGCCCTTGGGGTCAACGACGGCATGCCCTATTTCGAGACGTGTGCGATGCTCGTCACTTTCGTGCTGCTTGGAAAGATGCTGGAAGCGCGCGCCAAAGGCGCAACGAACCAGGCTATAGAGGCGCTTATGAACCTGACACCCCCCACGGCGCGCGTAGTGCGCGGCGGCGCAGAAGTGGAGGTGCCTCTTGCGCAGGTGATGGCCGGCGACATGGTGGTCGTGCGTCCCGGGGATAAGGTGCCTGTCGACGGCGAGGTCGTGGAAGGCGCGACCGAAGTAGACGAATCCATGCTCACCGGGGAGGCGCTTCCCGTCGCCAAGACGCAAGGGGATGCGGTCACGGGCGGAACGCAGAACACGACCGGCTCGGTGATGGTGAAGGCGTTGCGCGTCGGAACCGATTCGACCTTGGCTCGCATCGTGCGCGCGGTGGAGGACGCCCAGGGGTCGAAGGCCCCGGTGCAGCGGATCGCCGACAGGATCGCCTCGGTATTCGTCCCGGCCATCCTGGCAATAGCGCTGGTGACGTTCTGCGTGTGGTTCTTCGTGCTTCCGGCCCTCGTGTCCAACGTCTCGGTGCCGTTCGGCGAGCTGATCACCCGGTCGCTCATGCCGGCCATAGCGGTCATATGCGTTGCATGCCCGTGCGCGTTGGGGCTTGCGACTCCTACGGCCCTGATGGTGGGAATGGGGAAGGGCGCGCAGCTCGGCGTGCTGATCAAGGACGGCGAGGTGCTCGAGCGCATGTGCGGACTTCAGGCAGCCGTCTTCGACAAGACCGGAACGCTTACCGTCGGCCGCCCCAAGGTGGTCGAATGTGACGTGCCGGCTTACGAGCTGTCGCTGGCCGCCGCGCTCGAAGCCAAGAGCGAGCATCCTCTGGCCCAGGCCGTCGTGGACTACTGGCGCAAGGCGGCCGCTCACGATGCAGCGGACGGCATGCATTCCGTTTCCGACTTCCACGCGATTCCGGGAGAGGGCGTAAGCGGGAAGGTGGACGGGCATGTGGTGTTCGTCGGGGTGGTCGCCGGACGTGCGGGCGCGGCGCATGGTTCGCTTGTGCGCGTCGACGGAGCCGATGTGGGCACATTCGTGTTCAGCGACGAGCCTCGGGCGGACGCGAGGGCCGTCGTTGGCGAGCTGCGCGACGGGTACGGAGTGGAATCGTTCATGGTCACGGGGGATGCCAAGGCCACGGCGCTTGAGGTTGCGCGCAAGGTCGGCATTCCTGAGAACCATGTGCATGCCGAGGTGAAGCCGTTGCAGAAGGCATCCATCGTCGAAGCCGTGGAAGAAGGCGGCCATGAGGATCCGTCGTCTCATGCCGCCCCCGCGGCAAGCGTCATCACTGCGTTCGTGGGCGACGGCATAAACGACGCCCCTGCCCTTGCGGCAGTCAACGTGGGGGTCGCCATGGCGTCCGGAACGGACGTGGCCCTCGATGCCGGGTCGGTGGTGCTCATGCGCAACAGCCTGTCCGACCTAGTGGTTGCGCTGCGCCTGTCGAAGGCCACCATGCGAAAGATAAAGCAGAACCTGTTCTGGGCGCTCGTGTACAACTGCATAATGATCCCCCTTGCCGCCGTGGGCATACTCGCTCCGGCCCTGGCGGGTGCAGCAATGGCTCTTTCCAGCGTGAGCGTCGTAAGCAACTCGCTGCTTCTGAAACGCTTCAAGTAGGGCCATGCGGCAGCGGATGAACAGCGGATGAACAGGGGATGAACAGGGGATGAACAGGGGATGAACAGGGGACGTGTTTTTCGTTCAACCGTGAAGCGAGCGCGCATCGGCAGAGTTGCTTTCTCGACATGCGATCGAACGAAAAACACGTCCCCTGTTCATCCATCGGGCCATGCGCTGTTCATCCCCCGACATGGCCCAAATGTCATATTGGTGTTCGCGAGGTTTCGCCCGAGTCACGCCTCCCGGTTGCTGCGAGCGCGGTGAAACGCGCTTGCTAGCATGATTGTTGCCAATCGAAGGATAGGAGGCGCCATGGAGACCGGAATTACAGCCTCTAGAAAAACAGGCGCGGTCGTGCTCGCTGCAGCCATAGCTGCAGCACTGGCCCTAGTTGCTTTCGCATGCATCACGATGCTTCCCGTTCAAGCATCGGCGGAAATCGAAACCATGACCAACGAAATAGACGCTCAGACGCAAAGCGACCTGTCGGCGTTCGCAGAGTCGGCGGCACCCGCCGAAAGCCAGGAAGGCGTGGTTCAAGGGCCGACGGCTCCCGACGAGTGCATAGTGATCATCAGGTATCTTGAGTATGCTCCCTACGACGACCCCGATGCGGTCATCGACGAAGGCGGAAGGCGCGTGCTTGGGACACGCGTGCTCACGGGAATGCACGAAGGCGACGTGTTGAACGCATGGAACTACGTGCTTGACCTTCCCGGACACTTCTTCTTCGACGGTTGGCCCTTGAACATGACCGTCACTACCGATCCTGTGCAGAACGTCTTCGACCTTATATATGTGAAGCTTTGGGACAGCGAGTACACGGTCAATTACTATCTCATGACGGGGGCCGACCTTTCGGCCGACACCTGGACCGAGGCGTTGGCACCTGAGGACGTCGACTTCATAAAGATGGGCTCGCAGACCTTCGAGGACCAGCGCTTCGACGCCCTCATCGAGGGAGACGCGTACGAGTACAAGCTTGACGGCATGTACGTGGTGGACACCTATCCGGCCGAAATCAGGCTGGGAACCGATTCCGACAACAACGTGATCAACGTGTTGTACGTCCCTGAGCTGTCCACCCTTCCCGACGACGTCGTGGTGGAAGACTTCGTTGGTACCGACATCGACAACGGAAACATGGAGGTCACCGACGAAATGCTGGAGAACCCGGTGAGCCAGCAAGAGGCCGAGCGCATGCTTGATGCCTATAACACAGGACTGCGCCAGGGCGATCTGGCCCAGACCGGCGACAACGGCGCCATGCTTGCGTGGGTGTTGACGGGGGTGGCCGTCGTGGCCGCAGTCGGCGCCATCGTCGCGTTCGCCATTCGCAACAGGAAGAAGAGTGAAGAATAGGGCACCTCAGCTTCGTCCGGCATACGCGTCCGAGGGTATAATGCACACGACACCAGCCGTTCTGCGACCCAAGGATTCGCCACGAAAACGATGCCGACACTGCGTTCATGCCTCACGGCTACGGCATTGGTCGCTGCGTGCCTGTTTTCATGCCTGGTGGTTGCGGGCTGTTCGGGCGGCAGTGCGGGTGCAAGTGGAGGAAGTTCGGAAGGCGAAACCAGTGGGCCGCCGTACACCGAGCCCTCGTCGATCAATGGCGCGACCTTCGATGCCTCAACCTCCGGAAACGCCGTCATAGACACGTCGAACGTGTCCCTCGGGTACGTTGGGGCCTCGGCCAAGAGCAGCAGCCGCCTCAAGTTCCAGGTGGTCAAGGACGGCACCAGCTACAACTACGACATGGCCGGCGATGGAACCCCCGTCATCTGCCCGATCAACATGGGCGACGGGTCGTACGAGTTCCGCATCATGCAGAACACCAGCGGCAACAACTACGTGCAAGTGCAGAGCGCCACGGCCTCGGTCGTGCTCGAGAACGAGTTCGAGCCCTTCCTGCGCCCCAACGTATTCTGCGAGTTCACCGATTCCAGCGCCTGCGTAACGCAGGCAAGACAGCTTGCGGCCAACGCGCAGAACGAAGGCGACGTGGTGCGTGCGGTGTACGGCTGGATGGTGGACGCCATCACGTACGACAAGGCGAAGGCGCAGCAGCTGGCCAACACCACCGGGTACGTTCCAAGCCCCGACGACACGTTCAATTCCAGGTCGGGCATCTGCTTCGACTACGCCTCCTTGGCGGCGGCCATGTTCCGAAGCCTCGATATACCCTGTCAAATTGTGACGGGGTATGTTTCGCCTGATAACATCTACCATGCGTGGAACATGATCTACATCGACGGCAGCTGGGTGGCCGTCCAGATATCCGTCGAGGCCAACCAATGGACGCGCATAGATGTGACATTTGCCGCAGGGGGCGCCGATTCGCAGCTAATTGGCGACGGCACCAACTACACGGAGCGTTATGTTTACTAGAAACGGAAGCGTGCCATCGGAACACTGGAACGTGGCAACAAGCGAAACCGGCGTGATACAAGGAAGAGACGAGGACGAAGCATGGCAAATAAACTGCTAGAGAGCAGCGCGATGTCAGCATTCTGCGAAAGCATGGCGCTGATGCTGTCGGCTGGGATCCAGACCGACGAAGCCGTGCACATGCTTTCCGACAACATGGGCGACACTCCGTTCAAGAGGGCCTGCGACAGGGTCTACGTCGGGCTTTCCAAAGGCGAGAAGCTGTCGGTCGCCATGGAACTCTCGGCAAGCTTCCCGTCCTACGCCGTCGACATGATCGCGGTTGGCGAGCGCGCTGGCCGCTTGGAAGAGGTGCTCAGGGCGCTGGCCGTCTACTACGACGAGGAAGATCGCCTGTTCGTCAAGATTCGCTCGTCCATCGGGCACCCGGCTGCGCTTCTGTGCGTCATGACGTTGCTTCTGGCCTTCACCGTGGTGGCCATCCTGCCCGTCTTCTCCAACGTGTACCGCGGCTTCTCGGGTGACCTCACCGCGGGCACGGCCGGAATAGTAACCGCCTCCACGATAATCGGCTACGTTGCGCTGGCCATCACCGTGGTGCTGACGCTGTTCGCTCTGTTCGCCTTCTTTTCCACGGGGTCCGAGCGCGGCCGCGAGCGCATCCTTGGGTGGCTTGCGCACCTTCCGTCCACCAAGGACGCCATGCAGCAGCTGGCCCTTTCCCGCTTCACGTCCGCCGTCGCCATCTACACGGCCTCGGGCGTCAACACCGACGAGGCCATGAGGGCGGCGATGGAAACCGTCGAACACAAGCGGCTTCACAGGAAGGTCGAGCGCGCCTACGAGGCGATGATCGACCCGCGCAGCGCCCGCAGCATGGCCCAGGCCATCGCGGACTTCGGGATCTTCGAGCCCGTCTATGCGCGAATGCTTCTGGTCGGAAGCCGGGCGGGCAGCATGGATGCCGTCCTCGAAAGGCTTTCCGACACGTTCTTCGAGGACGCGATAACCCAGCTTGACCGCGCCGTCGACGGCATAGAGCCGGCCCTTGCCGCCTTCATAACGGTGGCGATAGGCGCCACGCTCATATCCGTGATGCTTCCCCTGGTGGGAATCATGGGGTCGATAGGCTAAGGCAGGCGTTCGGATGTACCGCGAGCTGACAAGACAGGCAAGGACGCACCGGCGCGTCAACCGCATAGTCGCGGTGTTCGCCGTCTGCCTGGTGCTTGCCGCGCTGCTGTTCGCAGGAAGCCGCGCCCAAGGGTCGTTGCAAGACCAGGCGGCGGCGTCCATCAAGGCAACCATCCTCGACACCGCCATGCAATGCGCGGCCATCGAAGGGTCGTATCCCATGACGCTGTCCTATCTTGAGGACAACTACGGGCTGCAGGTCAACGACGACGACTTCGTCATCTTCTACGACGCGTTCGCCAGCAACGTGCTTCCCTTCGTGACGGTGGTGCCCAGATGAGCACCCGCAACGCATGCAACCGCATGGGAAATGCGCGCCTGACCGCGTCCAACTCTTCCTTCATGGAGGCGATGGAGGTAGGCACGCTTTCGGCGCAGCTCCGGGAAAGGAAGCACACCGACTATAACCGCATGTTCATGGGGTTCCTGTTCGCGCTCTTCCTGGTGGCATTGCTGTTCGCCATCGTGACGGGCGCGCATGTCTACAGGGTGCTTTCCTCCGACCAGGCCGCCAGCAACGACGATCGCCTGGCACAGAGCCTGCTGGTCAACAACATACGGGCCAACGATGCAATCGACGCCATCGCCAGAGGGGAAGGCCCGGAAGGGCCGTCGCTGGTGCTGGTCGAACGGCTCGACAGCGGGAACTTCGAGACGCGCATCTACGGATACAACGGCGACATCGTGCAGGAATACACCATGGCGGGCGAGCCCTACAAGCCTGCATCGGCCACACCGATAGTCAAGTCGCGCACCTTCGACTTCGGCTACTCCGACGGGCTGGTCACGCTGACCACCGACGAAGGCGTTTCGCACGTGGCCATCCGCTGCGTAGGCAAGGTGGCCTAGACGATGGCCTTCGACCTCAACACGACGGCGCGGCGGCTTCGCAGCAACGGGTCCGACACCAGGGGCAAGCGCGGCATCGCTTTCATCGTGGAGGCGCTGGTCCTGCTGTTCTTCCTGGTGCTGGCCGTAACCGTGTTCGTGCGGCTGCTGGGCGGAGCGGTGGTTCGCAGCCAGCAGGCCACAGACCTCGAGAACGCCGTGCAGATCGCCCAGGACGCTGCCGAGACCTTCGCTGCCGACCCGCAGTATTTCCAGCCCGAAGACCAGGGCATTTACACTGTTGACGCCGACGTCGAGCGCACTGCGACGTCTGCGGGGGCCTTGTACCGCGCCACCATCAAGGTGAGCAAGAGCGGCGAAGAGGGCAGCATATACGAGCTCTCTACCGCGCGCTACGTGGAGGGTCCGCGGGGGCGCGGTCTGCAGTCCGCAGAAGCAGGCCAACAGGCCGGCCAGGCTGCGGCGACGCCTGATCAGCAACCGGCGGGAGGTGAGGCCAATGGCTAGGAACCAGGGTTCCGTGCGCATGGGTCCCACCAGCTTGTTCGCGCTGGTCATCATACTATGCATGGTCACGCTGTCCGTGCTGTGCATCACCACGGGGCAGGCTTCCTACAAGATGTCCGAACGCCAGGCGCAGGCCATCACGGCCGCTTACGACGACGAGCGGGCGGCGCAGGTGTGGATGGCTGCCGTAAGCGAAGGCACCGGACTGGCCGAGGCGGACAGGCGGGCCATGCAGGAGGCAGCGTCCGTCAGCGTCGATTCCGAGTTCCTTACGGCGGCTCAGGCCGTCGAATCGGCGAATGCAGACGACCTGCTTCAGGCGTCCAGCTTCGTGTCGGGCGCGAAGGCGCAGTTCTCCACCGGGTCGGGGCGCATTCTGGACGTCGTGCTGGGAGTAAGGCTCGACGGGTCGCTGCAGGTTCTGAAGTGGAGCATGACGGCGGTTTTGGACGAGGAGCCTCCGCAAGAGAACCTATGGCCTGGGATGTAGGAAGAAAAGGACGGCATCGCATGGACGAGTTGCACATAAACATTTCGGATATGGACGAGGGGTCCGAAGAGGGCTTCGTCGAAGCCTGTGGCGAAGGGGAAGGAAATTCCATGAACATGGACGAGCTTTTGAAGCAGATGCTTGACCTGGGGGCTTCGAATATTTTCATCGTGGCCGGTCTGCCGATGACCTACGAGGCCGACGGCAAGCAGTACCGCCAGAGCGGCGACCCGATGATGCCTGCCGACACCGAAGGCATCGTGCGCAGCATATACAGCCTGGCAAGGCGCGACATCGGCCCATTCCTCGAGTCGCACAACCACGACGACGACTTCTCGTTCGCCGTGCCCGGGGTGGGAAGGTTCCGCGTCAACGTGTTCCGCCAGCGAGGCTCGCTTGGGGCGATCATCCGCGTGATCCCGTTCACGCTTCCCACGCCCGAGGAATTCAACATCCCGCCCGAGGTCATGAGATGCTCCGACTTCCAGAAGGGGCTGGTGCTCGTCACCGGTCCGGCGGGCGCCGGCAAGTCCACCACCCTGACGTGCATAATCGACAAGCTCAACCACGAGCGTGTCGGGCACATCATCACCATGGAAGACCCCATCGAGTACGTTCACAGGCACGACAGCTGCATCGTCACGCAGCGCGAGATTCCAACCGACGTGGCCACTTACGCAGAGGCGCTGCGCTCGGCCATGCGCGAGTCTCCCGACATCATGCTTCTGGGCGAGATGCGCGACCAGGAGACGATCGGCACTGCGGTCACCGCGGCCGAGATGGCGCAGCTGCTGTTCTCGACGCTGCACACCACGGGCGCGGCCAACACCATCGACCGCATCATCGACGCGTTCCCGGCCAACCAGCAGCGCCAGATCCGCTTCCAGCTTTCCATGGTGCTTCAGGCCGTAGTAAGCCAGCAGCTCGTTCCTACGATCGACGGCGAGCAGGTGCCTGCCTTCGAGATAATGATCACCAACACCGCCATCCGCAACCTGATCCGCGAGGAGAAGACGCATCAGATGGACAGCGTCATCGCCGCAAGCGGATCCGAAGGCATGCGCACGATGGACCAGAGCCTGTTCGACCTGGTCGCATCGGGCAGGGTTGCGCCCGAGGTCGCCTTGCAGCGCGCCATCCACCAGGAGGCTCTGGCGAAGCGGCTGGAAAAGGCCAACCTAATGGGCGGCGTGCCTGTTGGCAACGCGGGCAGTGCGAGCAGTGCGCCGGTGGTCAACGCGTCCGCGGATGGCGCACGGGCCGACGGGGCCATGTCTGCGGGCGGCGCGGCCTCAGAAGCCGTTGATGGCGATTAAAGCATCGTTGGTTACAGGGACAACGCCAGAAAAATACACATGTTGGAATTCTGTTAGAATCGATTAGGTAAAGGAAAGCGCTAAAGAGGATTCATTATAGAAAGCGTACAGTTATGAAGAAGAGCAACGTCATAATCATGGCTGTTCTGGTCATTGCGTCTATTTTCTTCCTATGGCTGTGGTACTACCTCAACTTCAACCTCGTGGACCATCCGAAAGACCTCGTGCTCTCCATCATCTGGTGGATCGTCGTGGTCGTGGCCTGCGTAGGCATCCATATGGCCGAGCGCATTCGTCAGAAGAACATCCGCACGGCGTTCCTGGCGCCGGGGCTCATATACAACAGCGAGGCGGGCATCGTTCGCTTCGAGCCTCCGGCCGAATACGTGGACGAGCTGCAGAAGATACTCGACGAACTCAAGTACAACTTCGAGCGCCCCGACGAGCCCAACCAGTCGCGTATTCGCTTCAAGTACATCGTCCGCACTTCGAAGTTCGCCGACGAAGGCGACAAGTGGAAGGGCGAGGTCCTTCGCGTTGGCGGCGGCTCTTCGCAGCACGATCCCATTCCCTTCGACAACCGCGAGGAATTGGTCGCCATCCTTGCCGCTTAAGGATACTTCGTCCTTGACGGACGAAGTGTTTGGAACAGGGGACGTGCCAATCGTTCCAAATTCTGACACGCTCGGCATCGCCTAGCCTGGCGTCTTGCGCCGCGCCGATCTGCTAAAGGTTCACCTTCCAGTATCCGGCCTTGTCCGAGCCCACGCGCTCGATCATGCCGTATTCCTTAAGGCGGCGGAATGACCTTCGCACGGTGCTCTCGCTTATTCCCAGCAGCGACGCGATCTTCGGAGCGGTGGCGCGCCCGTTGGCGTTGAGCACCTTGAGCACGTACTCGTCGGTGTTGGTCAGGTACAAGTCCTTCGCTGCCGCCACGGAACGCGTCTTGAACGAAGGGGCAGCTGCCTTCGAAGGTTTGTCGGAGGATGCGGAGTTTTGCCGACGGCTTGCCTGGTGGACGGATGCCGGATGCTCGACAACGTCTGAAACCTCGCCAAGGGCGTTGGCGTCTGGGTCGATTTGCGGGTCGCACGCCACCGCTTCGTCGTCTGCCGCGCTGCTTGCCGCATCGAGCGCTTCGGTGATGGATCCATCGTCTTTTGCAAGGGCCTTGGCGTGCTGCGCCCGCGTTTCCAGGAACTCCTCGAGTTCGCTTCCTTCCATGCAAAGGTTTCCTTGCTGCGTGTACAGGTAGTACTTTCCTTCGAATAGAATCGGTTCGGTTGCCGCCGGGACGGCTATTTCGAGGCAAAGGTGCGGGCCGTCCATTATGGGTTCGGCAGGGCATGCGAAACCGAGGGTTTCCTGAGTGAGCTGGGGAATGGTTTCGAAGACCTTGTACATGCGTCGCACGTTGCGGGCGCGTGTCCCTTCGGCTCCGCCCACTATCAGCTGTCCGCCGCCGGCGTTTGCGATGCCGCATATCAGGGCCAGGTCTTCGTTTTGCCAAAGTGGCCTATGGATTTCGAGCATGCCGTCCGCCATCACATCATCTGCCTTTTACCCTGTCATTAGTATGTCTTTTTACTGCCATTCAACGATTTCATAAAGAGAAATGATGAAACAGTGTATCACCACAATAATCGCATTCATACAGGCAGTTTTGGATTGAGAGCCTATCTTTACCCTATCATTCGTCTTTCTTTTAACGCTTTTGGTTACCTTTCAATTACGAAACGGTGTATTATCAAGCCGTTCGCAGCGCTGGCTGCGTCTAAGCCCGTACGCAAGACAAAGAAGGGGAAGCCAGGCATGATCGTCAAGCAGGCATATATATTCTGCAACGTGCTTGCGTTGGCTGCCATGATGCCCAAGGGCATCGGTCCTCGTTTTGCGCTGCGGGGGGGGGCTTCTAATTTAGCCCACCCCGTCCGGAGGCTTTTCTTCAGGCCTTCGAGCATCGCCGAGAAAGCTTCGGCGACCATTCAGGGGCAGTCGGGCCCTAAGACCCACAACGACAACTCAATATGCTTTCTACAGGCGGCCGCGCTGGTTCTCGGCCGTCTTTCTGTGTTTGCGCCCATCCGTTTTCTCGGCGGACCCGGGCGCTTTTCCGTTTCGGAGTTTGCCGGAGGCGCCCGCGTTGCGCAGCCGGTCGGTTCTTTGAGGTAAGGAGAGAATCATGGGGATGTTGGAACGTCTGAGCGACGCCCGCGGAACGCTGGAAGGGAAGATAGTCGCAGTCATACTGGCCATCTTGCTCGTGCTTCCAGTGGCAACCGTCACCGCATTCGCCAGCGGTCATGACAGCGAAGAGGCGACAACTGAAACAGAGCAGACGCAAACCGTCGAACCGGAAGCAGTCGAAGAGGTTGCCGACAGTGGTTCTGTTCCAGTGGCAGAGCCTGAATCTACCCAGCCTGTTGTGTCTCCAGAGCCGGTACAACCTTCGGACGAGGCCATCCCTCAGCAGCCAGAAGGAGATCCTTCTGTTCAGCAGCCTGTTGAGGCGGAAGAAGGCCAGGACGTCGTTTTCGCGCTGGACATCGACGAGGGAGCCACGGTTTCGGTCAAGAACGAGAGCGGCGTGTACGAGCCTTACACCAAGCTCGACACAGAGCTTGCAGCGAAAGAAGGCGAAGACGTAGAGTTCACCGTAAAGGCCGATGATGGCTACGCGATAGATAACATCTGCTATATCGACGAGAGCGGCATCAAGAGCGAGCTCGAGCCTGATGCAGACAACGTTTTTGTCATCGAGGGCGACGACGTTGCAAGCGGCGCAGGCATAAAAGTCACTTGTGGAGAAGCTGCGGCGCTTTCGGAGGAGGGGCCCGAGGCGGCAAACGTCGTAGAAGACGAGTGGGTTTACCCTGCAACCCCTCAGGCCATCATGGGAAAATCTTGGTGCACCACTACGCCCCTGGGGCAGAACAACTTCGAGGCGAGCGCTTCGACTGCTCTTGGAAGCGAAGAGGGTGCGGCCCCAAAGGACTTCGCCAGCGGTTCGATAGAGAAATCAGGCAGCACCTATCTCTTCCACCATGCTCGTTTGCAGCCGGTCAACGATCAGCAGCTCGACCAGAAGGCGATCGACAAGCTTAATCTGTCCAACAGCGAAGTGGCTGCCATGCTCGACCGCTGGTATGACGCGAGCACGGCTATAACCGCCCTTCGCTTCAACCAAGGCGCCAACACGTGGGAATACAAGCAAGCAGTGGGCTGGATGCCGTTCAGTCCAAGCGAAATGCAGCTGGTTCTGTATTACAACCAAG
>CAQLOA010000002.1:0-11396 GCA_948829205.1 uncultured Eggerthellaceae bacterium | reverse complement strand
GCCTTGGCGACAACGTCATCATGAACGTAAAAGACTGGCCGTATACGGAAGAGCAGTGGAAGGGCAATCCTGGAGCATCGGACAGGCCGGCCTGCGTCATCTATCAGATCTATTCCGCCGACAACCAGAAAATTGGCAACCAGTACAGAACGTATTACTACAGCCCTAACGCTGACAAGCCCGGCATGGCTTTGAGCATTGCCCAATATTGGGAGATTCAAGAGGTATGTGTAAAGGCACAGCCAGGCGCGCCAACAGTGGTGCAGGGGCAGGCCTACACCAAAGTTTCGTCGCCCAGCACCTATACCGAGCTGGCCAACCAGCCAGGCGTTGGGTACACGACCGAAGACACGGACAACTTCGACATCCCGTTCATGCGCCTAGGCTCCGACATGGGCAATCCGCCTAAGGGTAAATACCCCGTATGGGTAGTCGGTCTCAAGATCAACGCGCTTCCTTCCGAGCAAACCTTGACGGTCGAGTACCTCGATTCGACCACCGAGCAGCCTATAAAGGACGCCATGAGCGTTGCTGCAAAGAAGCCCAACGGGACTGCTCTTCCGACATGGGGCGACTACAACGTCAGGGTAGAGAACGGAAAGCTTGCCGGCAACGTGGAGTCGGTCGACATCACGACTAACATCAGCGACAATTCCACGCAGACGGTGCCCTTTACGATTGATTCGGAGAGCTATGCAAGCACTTCGGTGCGCGCCGCTCTCGATGGCAACACGCTGAAGCTTTACTTCCCGCGCAAATACAATGTTACTTACGAATGGACCGGGCTCGACATGGCAGGCGTCGACAAGTTCGTTGGCGCAGACGGAACCCAGACGCTCGACAAGCCGCACGACGTCAAGGGAATCGTCACCGGCAGTTCCTACGCGGTCGATTCCCGTCACAGCAACGGCGAATATGCCTATGCTCTCGACAGCAACGGCAAGGCCCTTGCCGTCTATCAGTTCTCTGGTTGGAAGATCAACGGCGAAGGCGAAGTTGTTGTCGGCGACATCAAGATCGGTTCTGACGTTCTCCTTAAGGGAACATGGATGCCCCTTACCTATTCGGCAAAGATACATGCCGCGGGAAAGACTTACGACGGGGATCCCCTGCCCGCTGGTTATGTGATTGTCGACAAGAACCCCTTCCTGGGAGAAGCCTCCACTTACTACTTCAAGAAGAAGGGCGAAGAAGGCCTTGGGTCGACAGATCGTCCCGCCGATGCGTCTGAGTACGTGGTGACGGCGGTTTGGCCGGCTACGAACAAGCATCCTGAAGTGATGGTAACGGACGAGTTCACCATCGCTCCACGCGAGGTGACGCTAAAGAGCGTCAACGACGAAAAAGAGTTCGACGGAACTCCTCTTACGAAGCACGAATACACCGTCACCGAAGGTAGCTTCGTCAAGAACGACGAGGAATCGCTCAAGGTCGCTTACACAGGCACGCAAACCGATCCGGGTTCTTCCGAAAACTTCTTTACGGCTGTCTTTGAAAACGAGCCTCTTTCGACCAACTACGTAATCAAGACCTCGAATGGCCTGCTTACGGTAACTCGCGCAACGGATGCGATAGCAACCATCGTTATAACAGGCACGTCAAACGAGAAAACCTATGACGGTGTGACCGAGTTCGAGGCCACCGGGCTGGCCAGCATCACCTCTGCAACCCCCGGATTCAACGCCGGCAATGTTGATGCGCACCAATTTACCTTCAACGATGCCGTCTACACCATCGAGGGCATTAACACCAGCGATCCGAAGAGCAAGGACGCGGTGGCCGAGATGTCGAACAATGTGACCGGCGACTTCGTCGTCAAGTCTGCGAACGGCGTCGACGTCACTAGCCAGTTTGCTATCAATCCTGTTCCTGGCAAGTTGACGGTTAAGCCCATGGGAGTCACGTTGGCGTCGAAGTCCGCTTCGAAGATCTATGACGGAACCGCGCTGACGGCTGGTCTTGAGAACGAAGACAGCATTCCCCAGGCCCTCAAGAACGAGGCCGACATTAATACTACGGGTGCGCTTACGGACGTCAAGCGCGTCAACAACGATCCCACTGGCGCCATCGAGGGCATAGACAACGGCATTGAGGTAGTTGGAAAAGCTTCCACCGAAAGAGCCGAAGGCGTCAATGAATACAAGGCAAGCAACTACAGCTTCACGATCGAAGAAGGCGCGCTGACGGTCTATCCGAAGGCTCTACCTCCGGTTGACCCCGACGACCCGAAACCTGACTATCCGTACCCAATTCCGCCGGTTGACCCCGACAACCCCAACGGGCCCAAGGACGATCCCTACAAGGATATGAAAGTCGGCGCACTCGATGACAAGGACTACAACGGCAAGTCTTGGGAGAGCGTCCAGAATCCCGAGGTTGCCTCTGGCCAGAACACCCTTGCGAAAGGAACTGATTATGTTCAGGCCTCTACGGCCGACACAACCAACGCGGGGCCTGTGGCTGTAACCATCACGGGCCAGGGCAACTATTGCGGAACGGTCGAGGTTCCTTACCGGATCAGGCCTGTTGACGTCACGGTCAAGGTCGAAGACAAGACCAAGAAGTTCGGCGCAGACGATCCCGAGATTACGTACACGATTGCGGGAACTGTGAACGACGAGACCATCAGCGGCATCGCCACCAGCCGCACGAACCCCACCGAAGAAGTCGGAATCTACGAAGGCATTCTGACTGCGTCTGTTCCAAGCCAGCGCAACTACAACGTGACCGTTGAAAACGGAAAGTTCATCATCATCCCGCCGGATGCGGCTGACATCATCGCGCGGTCCGTCGTGACTACATACGACGGCCAGGACCATTCCATCGTCGTCGAACCTGTCAACGGCTGGACTATTGAGTATGCCGAATCGCAGGACGGTCCTTGGGCCACCATGAACCCCGGCTATCAAGACGCCGGAACCCATACGGTATATGTTCGCATCACCAGGCCCGGCACCAATCCGGTCGGTCCGATAAGCCGCACGGTTACCATCAACCCTGCGCCGGTCACCATCACGGTGAATGACGCCACCAAGGTGGCAGGCTCCGACGATCCCGAGTTCACGGGCACCATCGAGGGCGAGATTGCCGGACGCGAGCTCACCGGCGTGAGCTACTTCCGCAAGGGCGATTCCGAGGCTGTGGGAACCTACGTCGACGACCTTACCGCCAGCTTCGACGAGAACGGCAACTATGAGGTGACCGTCATCGACGGCGACTTCACCATCACGCCCGTCGCGGTTCCCGTGACCCCGCCGACTCCCCCCACGCCTGGTCCGCTCGAGACGCTGGTGACCACCGTCGCTGACTTCCTGGCCACTCCTGTCATCGGTCCGGGCGCTGCAGCCGCTGAGGCCATTGCCGACGACGGAAACCCGCTTGCGCAGATTGAGGACGACGAGACCCCCATGAGCGCGTTCGACCACCCGTTCTGCTGGGTGCACTACTACATCCTGCTAGGAATCATCATCACCGCGATCTACGGAGGCGGCGTGATTGCTCGCAGGCTGGGCTACAACCACAAGGTCAAGAAGTACGAGGACGACGTCCTTGACGAGGACAAGTCCAAGGGAGCTGCGAAGAGCCCTGTTTCTAGGGAAGGCGTGCAGCCGGTTATCTAACGACAAGGCAGGGGCGCAGGTTGCATGCGCCCCTGCAGAACGTGGACTCGGGCATCGAACGTCGGACGCATCGAATCCACGTTCTGCAGGAATGCTGCAGTCGTTGTATGGGACATAGGCACAGAAGCATGAAAGTGCCTGGAATGAAAGGAGCGAGTTTGGACAACTGACATGATTTGGCGATATTTGCCATGTCATGAAAACCGAATATACGTCTCGAAGGGGGCTTTTTCGAGATAAATCGAGTTGGCTTTTGACGTGCTAAAGTCTAGCTTTACCATGTCATTTGTCTCTCTTTTTGCGCTTTTTATGGCGGTAATGTAACGAAACGGTGTATTATCGGGCCGCTAGTACACGTATGCGCGAAGCGCGAAAGGGGAACAAGCGGGCGTGCCGAACATGCTGACAACATGCAGCGTTTCCAACGTAGCTAAGGCCATCATGATGCCTTTGCGCAACGGCGTCCGGATTTTCACCCACGGGGGGGGGGCGTTCTAATCTAACCCACCCGGACTTTTCGTCCTTACGCCTCACGTCTAGTAATCAAGTCAGCGAAAAGACGGCTGACTTCTCGCCGGAGCCGCAGGCTTTCGGCCCTGATTCCAACAACAAGTTTTCATACGCAACCAAGGCGACCGGGTTCTTTTCCGGTTGCCTTTCTGTCTTTGCGCCCATCCGTCTTCTCGGCGGACACGGGCGCTTTTTCGTTTCGGAGTTCGCCGGCGGCGCTTGCGTTGCGCAGCTGGTTTGTTCTTTGAGGTAAGGAGAGGATCATGGGGATGCTGGAACGTCTGAGCGACGCCCGCGGAACGCTAGAAGGGAAGATCGTCGCGGTCGTATTGGCCATCTTGCTCGTGCTGCCAGTGGCAACCGTCACAGCGTTTGCTAACAGCGATGCCGAGGAAAAGGCCAAAGAAGAGACGAAGACCGAGGAAGTCGTCGAGAAGAAAGATGCTGGCGCAGAGTCAGTGGTCAAGGAAGAGCTTCAGGAAACCAAAGCCGACGCTCCGGCTCTAGTGAATGAGGTCGAGCCTCAGCTGTATGAAGTTGCTGTAACTTTGGCGCCTGGCACGCGCATCAATCCAGATGGTATTGGACTAGCAGAAGCCAGCTGCGTTCTTCCAGCGTGGAACACTCAAGACTTCAAGTTCGAGGCATTTACTTTCCCTTATTATGGTCCCTGCAAGGTTACTTACAATAAAAAAGACCTTAAACCCGTGTCGGGCTTCAGCTATGTGATTCCTCAGGCTGATCTTACAAATAAGGGAACTTTGGTTATCGAGAAGGCCTCCACGCCCGACCCCGACGAGGGCAAAGACCCAGGCACCAATCCCGGCGAGGGCGAAGGCAATGAAGGGACTGACACGCCGGGTCAGGATGACAATGACTACATTTCGATGACGATACGCTATAACGATGTTCCTGGTCAGAACACTTTTGTAGGCGATTCCCAAATCTTCTACAAGAACGGAAGCGACCAGACGTACAGCATTCCAGAGGAATACCAGGCATCCAATCCTGGCAACGTAATGGGGAAGGACGGCTGGTTCTTCACGGGGTGGAGTACCGTCAAGAAAGATGGCCCCGGAGAGTTTGTAGGCACCACCGTTACTATTCCTGGAGATTTTCTCAAATGGTCTACGGACGATCATGCTTTCGAGCTTTACCCCTGCTATGATGCGAAGCCTCTCACCTACAGTGTGACATACGAATGGAACGACGTGTTTGCTGAAGAAAGCGCATGTGCCGGACCTGACGGGAAGCCGGTCGAGGTCAAGCTTCCCGTTGACAACGGCGCTTATGAGGCAGGCGAGCAGTTCAAGGTCGATGGCAACTACAATGCCAACACTCAGGTCACCGAGACGCAGAAAGACGGAACCAAGGTCGTTTACCGCTTCTCTGGTTGGAAGATCAACGGCCAGAAGGTCGAAGGCAACAGCGAGCAGACCATCAACGGAAATGTCAAGCTGACCGGTGAGTGGGAAAAGCTTACCTATGTTGGAAAGATCGAAGCCGAAGACTGGGTTTACGATGGCAAGACTGCTGACGACAAGAGTTCGGCTTGGAAGGCAAACGCAACCATCAATGGTGGGGGTTATTCCGATGAAAAGGCAGAGCCCGAGAAGCTTGCTTACTTTAAGGCCGTGCTCGACAACGACACGCAGTCATACGTAAAGGCGGGTGATGCGCTAGAAAGCGCCCCCAAGGATGCTGGCCATTACATCGTTGAGGCCGTTTGGGAGGACAAGTTCGGATCGCCCGTAGCCGAGGATTGCTTCGAGATCCAGAAGCGCAAGATCGAAATCTGGGGACTTGATGCCCAGCAGACCTACAATGGCAAGGCCCTGTCTACCAAGGACAGCAGCGACTACAAGAGCGTCAGCCCTGCCGATGGCATCGTCGAAGGCGAAGGCTTTGTTGCCGTCTACGAGAAGGAGTTGACAAACCCAGGCAATATCCCGAACGAATTCACGGTCAATCCCAAGAACGGAACCAACAAGGATAACTACGAGATCACGCTTCGTCCTGGTGACTTGAAGGTGGAAGGCCGCGACGACAGCAACAAGATCGGCCTGAAACTTATTGGCAAGTCCGAAAAGGTGTACTACAACGGACAAGAGCAGGGTACTTACGGCCTATTCAGCGTTGAGGCGACCGATGGGGGAATCACCCAGGAAACCGTTCTGCCTGCGGATAACGAAAGCACGCAATGCACGTTTACCTTCAACGGCCGCTCGTATGAGCTTTCCAATTACAACAGCGGCGTCAAAGCTACGAATGTCTTGATGGGAGACAACAACAGCGTTGCGTCTTATGAGAACAAGATTTATTGCAACGAAAACGGATACAGGGTCACAGACGCGCAGACCGGCGAAGACGTCACGGCCCAGTTCGCCACGCCTGAGATTGTTTCGGGCGAGCTAACCATCATGCCGCGTCCTGTTCGCATAACGACCGGATCCGACGATAAGGTCTACGACAAGTCTGCGCTTACCAACGATGTGGTCTTCGCCGCCTGCCTCATTGAAGACGACGATGCTTATAACGGGAAGGACGAGGTTTTTGCGGCAGAAGCCGAGGTCAAGACCACCGGCACCATCACCAACGTGAAGTGGAACAACGGAGAGGTCGTCGGGGTGGACAACACTTACGAGATCAATCCGATCTACGCCGATGGAAAGACTGCTTTCAACAGGAACAACTACGACATAAAGGACGAGCTGGGCACGTTGACGGTCTATCCCATTCAGCTGAACAGCCTGTACGTCAAGAAGCCTGCCGATGTCACCTACAACGGGCAGCAGCAGGTGGCTCAGCCGAAGGTTTACACGAAGGCGCCAGAAGAGGGCGGCGTCGAGCTTGATGCTAGCCTATTCGAGTTCGCCTACAGCCGCGAACCCGGCAACTCCAAGACCTACAAGAGTGATCCTGCGCAAACCAACATGAAGGACGTCCAGGTTACGGAAAGCGTCAGCGGCGAGGTTTACATTCAGGTCAGCGGAAAGGCGACCATCGAGTTCGATGGCAACGTGATTCAGAACTATGCGGGCACGATGCCCACCGACTTCAAGATCAGCCCTGCGCAGGCCACGATCCACGTTGCCGCAGCGTCGAAGGTTTACGGACAAGACGATCCGAAGTTCGAGGTCGGAAACATAGGCGGCCTCTTCAACGACGACAAGCTTACGTCTGACGAGAACATTCAGGTCACGCGCAACCGCGACGGTCTTGAGGGCGATGCCAAGTACGATGCAGCTGGCGAGTACAAAGACGTTCTCGAGGCGACTGTTCTTGACGAAAGCCAAGTGAATACCAACTACACCTATACGGTTGAGAATGGCCTCTTCTCCATCACGCAAGCCAATGCGGCAACGGTGACCCTGAGCAACGACAATGTCAAGAAGGTCTACGACGGCCAGCCTGCAGGCCTTGAAGCGACTATTAATGCTCCCGAAGGTCCCGCACAATGGCGCCTAGAGTACTCGACCGATGGTGGCACCACCTGGAGCGAGGACAATCCTTCCTTCACCAATGTCCGCGAGTCCGAAGACGGTAGTTTGGTGAACAGCGTCATTATTCGCGCGATGCCCAACGAGGCAAATCGCGACAACTTCAAGGCTCCGTCTTATGCGAGCGGCACCGTCACCATCAATCCTAGGCCGATCACCATTACGGTGAATGACGCCACCAAGGTTGCGGGCACGGCCGACCCTGCGTTTGACGGCAGCATTACGGAAGGCTCTCTTGTCGAAGGCGAAGACCTTGGCCTGAGCTACTATCGCACCAACACCGACGAGGGCATCGGAACCTATGAAGGTGTTCTGGCAGCAGAGTATGCAAATGAGGATATCGTCAAGAACTATGACATAACCATGGTGAACGGCGACTTTACCATTACGCCTATGGCCGCCCCAGTGGCGCCTGTCACACCACCGACCCCCGGCCCGCTGGACGCGCTGGTGACTACCGTCACTGACTTCCTGGCAACGCCCATCATCGGGCCCGGCGCCATGGCTGCCGAGGGCATCGCCGACGGCGAGACGCCGCTTGCGCAGATTGGTGACGACGAGACCCCCATGAGCGCCTTCGACCACCCGGTCTGCTGGATTCATTACTATATCCTGCTGGGAATCATCATCACCGCGATCTACGGCGGCGGCGTGATCGCCCGCAGGTTGGGCTACAACCACACCATCAAGAAGTACGAGGACGACGTGACCGGAGAGAGCCGCAACAGCGAGCCTCTGAAGAAGCCGGTCGCCAAGGAAGGCACCCAGCCGACCATCTAGTCCGACCACAACCGGCAAGCGCGCCCACGGCGCGCCTGCCACAGGCTAGACCTACAGGAGGAGCGCTTCGGCGCTCCTCCTGTGGCTTAGAACACGGCCGGCGCACCGATTCCTTGTCTTCGACTGGTTTTACGTGACTCGTGTCAGGCTTGATGTCGTTGTTTTGAAACGAGGATTTACATATATAGTACTAATGCGTACCATATATGTAAATGAATGGAACGGATTGCATAACAGGTGGATATTCCACATCTCAGGCTGCTAAGAAGCTGGGTGTGTCTCAGCATGAGGTGACACGGCTCATACGGTCCGGTCTGCTTGAGGCGCGGAAGATCGACGCTGGAATCTATGTGGTTGATTCGGATAGCGTGCAGAGGCGCATGCGAACGTCTAGGGCGAAAGGACGTCCGTGGGATGCGAGTACCGGATGGGCGGCGCTGCTCCTTCTTGAGGGGGTTGACAGCCCAGGCATCGGATATCACTGTGAGCGCAGGCTGAAGGCAAAGATGGCAGAGATGTCTGCAGAAGAGCTGGTAGTGCTTTCCCGAAAAAGGATGCAAGCGTTTTTCTATCGATGTTCGCCGTCGTATGCCGACGATGTGCGAAGCGGACTTTCTTTGAGCGGAATCTCATCGCCCTGGGCCGAAGGCATGGGGCTGGTTTTGGCGGATGTGAGCGAAATCGATGGCTATGCGCTTCAATCGAAAGATGATATTGTTAACGAATGTTTTCTAGTTTCGGATCCGAATGGTGGCTGTTGCGTAAGAATTGCGAGTTCTTTGCCCGAAGCACTCCAGGGGCTTGACGCCATGCCGCCGACTGTTGCGGCCGCGGATCTGGCATTGTCGGTTGACGACCGCGAACGTAGATGCGGGTTGGATTTCCTGGAAAGGAAACTGAGCGAATACCGAGCGTCTGGAGATATCTAGACTTTTCAAGCCATGGGATACGGTCATAGAGCTGGCGGATGCGTTGCCGCAGGATTCATGGATGTTGGTAGGCGGCCTTATGACGCAAGCGCATGCCATGCTCGCTGGGTATTCATCGCGTGCGGCTTCGGACGTAGACTTGTTGATTGACCTGATGGCATCCCCTTCCAATATCTCAAAGGTCGTTAGACGGCTCGAGCATATGGGCTTTTCTGCAAAAGAGCCGGGAATTCATGGCTCGGCGTTTCACAGGATGACAAGAGACGATCTTGTGATTGACATACTCGTGGCGGATCATCTTCCCGCATCGCGCATTCGGGCAGCTAGGGTGAATAGCTGGCCTGTCATGGAAATACCCGGAGGAGCTCAGGCAATAAGCCGGAAGATGAACCTTGTTCTGATCCATGAGGACGGAGAGTCAGTCTTGCAGATGCCTAGCCTGTTGGGAGCGCTGGTTCTTAAAGCGGCTGCATTTTGCGCAGACAGGCGAGACAGGCACCGACATTTGGACGACGTGGCCCTTTTATCTAGTCTGATAGAAGATCATAAAGGTTGCATATCCGAGCTTCATGGCTCCGATTTCAAGAGGTTGCGCGCTGTTGCCGAGGCGTTGGGCGATGCGGAAGACAGTTCTTGGAAAAAGCTTGACATTGAGGCTAGAGATAAAGGGCAGGCGACCTTGAAGATGCTCTCGTTTTCTTCTGGTTAAGTTTACAGGTTGGATGTTGCGCCTACGGCGCGCCTGCCACAAGCTAAATCTACAGGAGGGGCGCTTCGGCGCTCCTTCTTGTTATGTCTTCTGTTGCGTTGAGCTGTTATGCATGTTACTATCAATAGATAGAATAATATAGCAATCTACTATCAAATGATACTGTTATAGGGAGTTCGAATGGCGCAGGAATTGACGTCTCAGGAAATCAAGGACATCAGGGCAAGGTATGGCCTGTCACAGAAGTCGTTCGCGCGAATCCTGGGGCTGGGCGAAGCAAGCGTGGCGCGCTACGAAGCAGGGCAAACGCCCAGCAAGGCCAACGCAAACCTTATCCGTGCGGCGAAGATTCCGCGTTTCATGCTCGACTGCCTGAGGCGGGACGGCAATGTCCTGACGGGCAAGGAGCGCGACAAGGTGTCGAAGATTGTATACACCGAAGTCTATTTCGGGGAAGGCGAGGACGACATGGACATGACGCAGATGTACGAGATCACGTTGTCTCAAGAGGTTTTGAATGAGAAAGCTGCTGAGATAATGGCCGAGCTTTTCCGCCTTGAGGCTGAAGCGGAGAAGAGAGGCGATAAAGTTCAGGAAATGATCTTTGCTGACATGGCTGATCAGATTGCTTTGCTGAAGCCGACCATTGCCACTAATCAGAACGCGAATCCGCAAAGGCTGTCGGAAATCAAAGGAGAGCTGGAAGCCTACAACAGAATCATTGCAAACTGCCTGAAGAAGGTTGCGTAAGCCATGGCCGGAAATCTTGCTGATTTTACAGATGAGGAATTCGGGTCTGTTCTTAAGCGCTTGACGAAGCGCATGATCTTGCCTTCTCAGTTTGTGCCGGAAAAAGAACCGAGCGCAATTCTGCTAGGAGGTCAAAGCGGCGCGGGCAAAACAACGCTCCACGATATATTCAGAGATCGTTTTGACCACAATGTGATCGTGATCAACGGCGACGAATACCGCTCTCTCCACCCACGGTTTCATGAGCTGCAGGAAGCATATGGCGACAAGTCGGTCGACTACACGGCAGCCTGGTCGGGACAGATGACAGAGGCGCTGATAGACGCCCTTTCGCGCATAGGATACAACCTGATCATCGAGGGAACGCTGCGCACGTCAGACGTGCCGCTTTCCACAGCCGAGCTTTTACGTCAACGCGGTTATTCGGTGTCGCTTGCGCTGATGGCTGTGAAGCCGGAAATCTCACTTATCAGCTGCCAGATTCGTTACCAGCAGATGCGCCTGGCGGGCACCACGCCCTGTGCGACCGACCCTAAGCATCACATGAAGATAGTCGACCAGATAGTGGCGAACCTGGCTGTATTGGAGGACTCTGGGA
>CAQLOA010000001.1:29912-44832 GCA_948829205.1 uncultured Eggerthellaceae bacterium | reverse complement strand
GTGCTGACGCTTGTCTTCTGGGCGCTGACTGTCGTGCTGGGCATAGCCTGCTTCCCGGAATCGTTCGGGGCCATTCCGGCGCCCGGAAAGCTGCTGGTGCTGATCGTGCCGGCCCTGTTCGCGCTGATTCCGTTGGGCGTCGCCTTCATGCTTGGCCAGACCAACACCGGCGAGATGACGATGAACGCGTTCGGGAACATATTGGGCTTGGTCCTGTCGTTCTTCGGCGGCGTGTGGATACCGCTCGACCTGATGAGCTCCCAGGTCGTCTCGATCGCCCATCTTCTCCCCGGCTTCTGGTACACCGACGCGCTGTCGCGTGCGGCGAACTTCGATGGAAGCATGCAGGCGTTAGCCGCCATAGGGGTGGACGTGGGCGTGATCGTCCTGTTCGCGTTGGCCGCGTTCGCCGCAGGGATGGCCATAGGACGCATGCGCAGGCAGACGTCGGACGCTGGCGGCAATGCCGCAGCCGAGGTAGCCATCGCCTAGCTCATGGTTGAGACGGGGACGAATCACCCGACCCCGTCTAATTGCGCTACATGTCGGAGAACTTGAACTTCAGCGCCTCGGCGACTTCGGGAGTGACGAACTTCGACACGTCGCCGCCGAGCGCGGCAAGTTCGCGCACTATCGACGAAGACAGGTACATGTATTCCGGCGGGCTCATGATGAACGTGGTCTCCAGCCTGTAGTCGAGCTGCTGGTTTATCGCGTTCATCTGGAACTCGTACTCGAAGTCGGTGATGGCCCGCAGCCCCTTCACCACGACGCTGACGCCCATCTTCCTGGCGAAGTCGACCAGCAGCCCGTCGAAGCTGATGACGCGCACGTTGTCCATGTGCGTTGTGGCCTGCTTGGCCAGCTCGGTGCGCTCTTCGATGCTGAACAGGGTGTGCTTGGGCGTCGATTCGGCAACGGCCACTATGACTTCGTCCATCAATGTGGAGGCGCGGCTGATGATGTCCAGATGTCCGCGCGTTATCGGGTCGAAAGTTCCGGGAGTCAGTGCGATAGTCATGTCGGCTCCTTAGGGGCGTTGCTGCCAGCTTTCGTTGCTGGAACAATGCTAGCGCATCGAGGGGCTCATTATTTGAGACAGATCGCCCGACCCCGTCTCAAGACTAGTAGTACCTGTAATAGGCTGCGCAGGCGCCTTCGCTTGACACCATGCATGGGCCGATGGGGTTCTCGGGCGAGCAGGCCTTGCGGAACAGGGGGCAGTCGGCCGGTGTGATGATGCCGCGCAGCACGTCGCCGCATCGGCAGCCTGCGTGTTCCACGGTGGGCTCCACTTCGGGCGCAAGGCGCCTCATGGCGTCGAAGGCGGCGTACTCGTCGCGGATCTTGTAGCCGCTTCCCGGGATCTCGCCTATGCCGCGCCAGTTGGCGGGCACGGTTTCGAACACTTCGTCGATGGCTGCAAGCGCGGTGGGATTGCCTTCCTGCATCACGCCGCGGCTGTACGCTATCTCGATGTCGGCGCGCCCCTCGGCTATCTGCCGCATGATCATGGCGATGCCCTGCAGCATGTCGTTGGGCTCGAACCCGGTAATGACGCCGGGGATGCCGTAGCGTTCCGCCAGGAAGCGGTAGGGTTCGGCGCCAATGATGGTGGACACATGCCCGGGAAGTATGAGCGCGTCCACCTTCAGCTCGGGGTCGTTCACTATGGCTTCCAGCGCACCTGGCATGTTCTTGTGGGCGGCATACACGCTGAAGTTTTGCAGTCCGGCCGCAGCTGCACGCTTGATGGCCATCGCCACCAGCGGCGTGGTGGTCTCGAACCCGACGCCTACGAACACCACCTGGGATCCGGGGTTCTCCTGTGCTATGCGCAGGGCGTCCAAAGGCGAATAGACGATGCGCACGTCGGCGCCGTTCGCCTGCTCGGACAGAAGGCTGGACGTGGATCCGGGCACGCGTGTCATGTCGCCGAAGGTGGTGACGATGACTCCGGGGATGCGCGCCAGCGCGATCACCTTGTCGATGTCGTGGTTGGACGTGACGCACACCGGGCATCCCGGGCCGGATGCCAGCCGCACGTTGTCGGGCATCAGCGAGCGTATTCCGTTGCGTGCGATGGAGACGGTGTGGGTTCCGCACACCTCCATGAGGGTGACCTGGCGGTCGGTTGGCGCGAACGTGCGGATGGACTCCACGAGCCCCTTCGCAAGCTGCGGGTCCTTGAATGCGGAAAGATCCATGCGCTACAGCTCTTCGGCCAGCGAGGCCAACGTGGCCTGCATGTTGGGCTGTTGCGGGTTTGATGCCCCGGCCGCACCCATTTCCTCGTCGGCAAGTTCGGGGAACTGCTTGATGAGATCGATGGTTTCCTGGGCGAACTGCTCGTCGACCACCTCGATGGCGAACCCGGCGTGCACCAGCACGTAGCTTCCGACCTCTGCCTGAGGCGTCAGGTCGGTCGAGATTTCGCGGGTGGCACCCAATATGTCGACGGTTGCAAGTCCGTCTTCGCCGAACTCGACGATCTTCGCAGGTATTGCAAGGCACATGTCTTTTACGCGTCCTGGTCCTCTTCGATTGCAAGGCTTCGTGCCCATGCTATCACGGCTTCGCCGAAAGACGCGCAGCCATCGTTGGGCGGGAGCTCTCGATTGATGGCGACGGTGAATCCTGCCTGTTCCAGCTGCGCCAGTGCGTTCTCCGCCAGGTAGCGGTTCATGAAAACTCCACCCGACAGCGCGACCTTGCGCACATCGTACAGGGCCAGCGAAAGTTGGGCGGCCTGCACGATGGCGTTCACGAAGGCGTCGTGGAAACGCTTGGCTATGACCGGCACGGCGACGCCGGCTTGCATGTCGTCCAGCAGCGAGCGGAACGCGGGCGCCGCGTCGAACAGCAGCACCGACGTGTCATGGGCCGTCGAGGTCTCGGTGGCGACGTTCTTCACGACGTCGATGGCGTAGGGGGTTCCCGCATCGGGGGCATCGGCCTCGCCGGCGTTGGGCCCCATGCCCGGAATCCCGTGGGCAACGCCCTCCCACAGGGCGGCTTCCAGCATTATCGCCGGCTCGCCTTCGTAGGTTGGCTCGGTGCAGATTCCCAGAAGCGCGCTTGCGGCGTCGAACAGGCGTCCCACGGACGAGGTGACCGGTGTGTTTATGCCCTGGTCGATCATCGTCTCGAAGTTCGCGCACTTGTCTTCTCCTAGCGCCTTGCGCAGCTTTGCGGCCCCGGGGTGGTCGAGCAGGTCGAACTCCCAAAGCACGCCATATGCCATCTGCAATGGGTGCTTCACGGCGGCCGCGCCTCCGGGCATCGGAACGTATGCGAAGTTCATGAAACGCTCGAAGTCGCTTTCGTTGGACATCAGCACCTCGCCGCCCCAGATGTTGCCGTCGGCGCCGTACCCGGTGCCGTCGAACGCGATTCCGCACACCGCCTCGTCGGAAGGCATCCCGTTCTCGGCGATGACCGACGCGACGTGCGCGTGGTGGTGCTGCACCTCGACCAGGGGAAGCGGCGGCTGGTGCAAGGCGCTTTGCTCGTGCGCCCATTTGCTGGTTATGTACTCGGGATGCAGGTCGCAGGCCAGCTCGGTGGCGTGCAGGCCGAACAGCTGCTCGTAACGCTGCTTGGCCTCGATCCACGCATCGAACGAGTCGGCGTCCTCCATGTCGCCGACGTGCTGCGACACGAAGGCCTGGGCGGAATCGTCTTCGTTTCTCAGGAAGCAGAAGGTGTTCTTCTGCTCGGGGCCTGCGGCGAAGATGGTCGCGTCGCCTTCGCCTTCCGCATCCGTCGCGCCTGCATCCCCAACCCCTCTCACCTCGATGACTGCCGGGGCATAGCCTCGGGCTCGTCTGATCGTCTGCACGGTTTCCCCCGCGCTTCCGGCGCGGATCACGCGCACCACCGAGTCGTCGAAGCGGGTGAGGATCTCGCGGTCGTTCCCCAGGAAGGCGTCCGCGACGCAGGAAAGCTTCTCGTAGGCCGCGCCGTCCTTGATGCAGATCGGCTCGTCGTGCATGTTGCCGCTGGTCATCACCAGCATGGGTGGAAGCGCGGCGTTCTTGGCTTCGCCTTCCTCGAAGGTCGCGTCGTTTTCGCACGCTTCCGAGAAGTCGTGCATCAGCAGGTGCTGCAGCGGCGTGTAGGGCAGCATGACCCCCAGTTCGGGAAGGCCGTCGGCCAGGCCTTCGACAAGCGGCGCATCCATCTGCTTGCGCAGCAGCACGATGGGCCTCGCCGCACCCGTCAGCACGGCCGCTTCCTCGGCGCCTACTTCGCAGACCTGCCGCACTTCGTTCAGGCCGGGCATCATCACTGCCAGCGCCTTGCCGTAGCGGTGCTTGCGTTCGCGCAGGCACGCGATGGCCTGGGCGTTGCGTGCGTCGCACACCAGATGGAAGCCGCCGAGCCCCTTCACGGCCAGGATCTTCCCATCGAGCAGCATGCTTACGGCCTGCGCCAGGATGGCGTCGGATTCCTCGCGGGTGTTGCCCCAGTGCACGGTCTTGCCGTCGTCGTCGCTGAAGCTGATGTGCGGTCCGCATTCGAAACAGGCGTCGGGCTGCGCGTGGAAACGCCGGTCGGCTGGGTCGTCGTACTCGTGCTGGCACGCGTCGCACATGCGGAAGTCGCGCATGGACGTGCGGGCTCGGTCGTAGGGCAGCTCGTCGATGATGGTGAAGCGCGGCCCGCAGTTCGTGCAGTTGACGAACGGGTAGCGGTACCTGCGGTCGGCCGGGTCGAACAGCTCGCGTGCGCAGTCGGCGCACGTCGCCAGGTCGGGCGACACGAGAGTGGTCTCCTCCACGTCGCCTTCGTCGGACGTGCGGATCTCAAAGCCGTTGTACGGCTCGAGCGGCACCTCCTTCATCTCGATCTCGGTCACCTGGGCGGCTGCGGGAGCGCCTTCCGACAGCTCCATCACGAACTCGTCGAGCAGCTTCTCCTCGCCCTCGGCGCGTATGTGCACCCCGTCGGCAGCGTTCAGCACCCAGCCGTTGACGAGGTACTTCTTCGCTAGGCGGTAAACGAAGGGGCGGAATCCCACCCCTTGCACTATTCCCTTCACATGGATGTCTAGAGCTTCGACCATGGGTGCACCCTAAGCCTCGCGGCCTTCGGTGGTTGCCTTCAGGTTGAGCCCGACGGGCAGTTGCGCGCCTTGCGCCCTCGCGGCGTCCCAGATCGCCTGGCGCGCCACTATGGAGAGCTGGCGCAGTGTGATGCTGGAGTTGTCGGGAAGGTGCAGGTGCACGACGCGGCGTCCCTTCGACGCCAACGTCTCGGCATCCCCTGCGGCTTGCGCCTTAGCCAGCGTGCCCAGCGAGTCGGCCTCGGCGTCCGCGGGCAGCGGGATGTCCTTCAGCTCGTCGGCCGACACCACCAGGAACACGCCGTTGTTCGGACCACCCTTCTGCAGTTGTCCGGTGGAATGCAGATATCGCGGGCCCACCTCCAGGCAAGACGCGACGTCGAAGTGCGTGGCCGCGCTGTGGCGTATGGACTCAAGCGCCTCGCGCCGCCCTTCGCCGGTGAAGGGCAAAAAGGCGTTGATGGCCAGGTAGTCGCCCGGCCGGATGGACAGGAACAGCTCGTAGAGCGTCGAAGCGAGGTCGGTGCAGTCGGCGAATTGCGGCGACGTGCGCACCTCGATGGTGCCCATGTCGATGCGCGGGGTGAACGTCTCGACGAAGTCGGGCTCGGGGATGCCGTCTTCCAGGATGTTGAGCACCGCGGTCTTCGTCGACTGCACGTCGGGCTGGTCGAACGGGCATATGCGCATCAGGTAGCCGCACATTGCGGTGGCGTATTCCCACATGACGAAGTGCTCGGCAAGTTCCTCCACGCTGTCGATCTTGTAGCTCTGGCGCGGTATGCTGGCGTCCATGTATGCCAGGCTCATCTCGAAGTTGCGGCTCTCGTCCCACAGGTCGGTCTTGGTCTCGTACATGATGACCGAGCGGTCGCCGGGGTCGTCGGCCAGCAGCAGGGTGTCTATCTCGATGTTGGGAAGGATGCCCTGCCCTTCCTTGCCCAGCGATTCGGCGATCAGCTGCTCGATCCAAAGCCCCAGCACGCGGCCGCGCTTGGGAGACAGGAACGAGAACTTGTTGCGCCCCTGCGCGTAGTTGTCGTAGAGGAACGCGGCCAGGTTGATGGCCGGGTTGTCGATGGCGTCGTCGCTGCAGGCGCGTTCGGCCTCGCGTGCGTGCTTCAGAAGCTCGCGGATGTCGATGCCTGCGATGGCGGCGGGAACCAGCCCGAACGCCGAAAGCGCCGAGAACCTGCCGCCTACCTCGGGAAGTCCCGAGAACACCTTGCACCAGCCTTCCTCGGTGGCCTGCTTTTCCAGCATCGTGCCAGGGTCGGTGATGGCGATCAGATGCTTGGGGAACTCGTCGCCGAGCAGCGGCTTGTAGTGCTCGGTTATGGCCGCAAGGTACATGCGCGGCTCGATCGTTCCGCCGCTTTTAGACGAGACGATGAACATGGTCGTCTCGGGCTTGCAGGTTGCGAAGAGCTGACGCATGCGCACCGGAGAGTCGCTGTCCAGCGTCCTCACCGACACGCGGTTGCTGTCGATCTTGTTGTACTTGGTCAACGTCATGGGGGCCTGGGTGGAGCCGCCCTGCCCCATGATGACGATGGTGTCTATCTGCGAAGCTGCAACCTCGTCCGCGAACCGCACGATCTCGTCGATGTCGCAGCGGGGGCTGCTGGCAAGGTCGGTCCATCCCATGAAGTGCTCGGCGCAGTCCCGGGCCTCCTCGGAAAAGTCGTAGAGCGAGGCGTCCTTCGCGAACACGCGGCTGGCCACCTTGTCTTTCACCAGGACCTTTGCCGACGGATAGAGCTTTTCCATGTCTCCGGTAATCATGGTTCTTCCTTCGAACGGTTTGCATTGCGGGCAAGCGCAATTCGCGCACGCGTTCGCCCCGGCGCGGAAGACGCTTGGGCGTGCTTTTGCCCATTCAGAAAATGATAGATTATTGCCCCGTGTTTTCAAACGGTGCCAATGCATTGATGCTAGGGCGTAACGCTCGATTTGCATCGCGAGCGCTTTATTGTGGTAAAGTGGTTCGCATGTTTTTCACGAACGGACATACAAGGGGCCTCGCTTCCGACGAGAACGCCATCATGAGCGCGCACTTCGCGGCGAAATGCACCGGCGAGGCGGCTGCTGCCGTCATGAGCCAGCACGTTGCCCAGCAGTCCATTCGCGAGGGATTCGGCAACAGGATTTTCTACCGATACTTCTAGCACGCGGTTCGACGAACCGGGTGCTTTTTTAATGCCTGGCAGTCCCGCGTGCCCAGCTTCCGAGTTTCCGTGAAAGACCCGATCCGCGTCGGGTTGCGGGCTGTCTTTGCCCGCGCCTTGCGCAAGCCAAGCAACACAAGGGGGATGAGATGGTTTCGAAGGTATTGTTGGTGTTGGTGTTCGTCGCCGTGGCGGTGGGCGTGGGCGTGTATTGCCGGCGATCCACCAAGACGGTGGATGGCTTCCTGCTGGGAGGCCGCAAGGTTGGTCCGTGGATGAGCGCGTTCGCGTACGGTACCAGCTACTTCTCGGCGGTGGTGTTCGTCGGATACGCCGGCCAGTTCGGCTTCAAGTACGGCATCTCCGCCACCTGGGCCGGAATAGGCAACGCCATCCTGGGGTCGCTTCTGGCATGGTGGGTGCTGGGGCCGCGCACGCGCGAGATGACGCACCGCCTGGGAGCGCAGACCATGCCCGAGTTCTTCGGCAAGCGCTACGACTCGAAGGCGCTGCGCATCGCCGCCGCGGCCATCATATTCGTCTTCCTGATCCCGTACACCGCCAGCGTCTACAACGGACTGTCGCGCCTGTTCGGCATGGCGTTCAGCCTGCCCTACGACGTGTGCGTGATAGGCATGGCGCTGGTCACCTGCGTGTACGTCATCGTGGGTGGCTACATGGCTACCGTCATGAACGACTTCATCCAGGGCATCGTCATGCTGCTGGGCATAACCGCGGTCATCGTGGCGGTCATCATGAGCAACGGCGGATTCTCCGAGGCCATCGTGCAGCTGTCGCAGGTCTCTGCGGAAGGGTCGTCGATGGCAGGGCCGTTCGTCAGCTTCTTCGGGCCTGACTTGTTCAACCTGCTTGGCGTCGTGGTGCTGACGTCGCTGGGCACGTGGGGATTGCCGCAGATGGTCCAGAAGTTCTACGCCATCAAGAGCGGCCCGGCTGTGAAGCAGGGCGCCATCATCTCTACCATCTTCGCTTTCGTCGTGGCCGGCGGGTCGTACTTCCTGGGCGGCTTCGGGCGCCTTTACAGCGGCCAGATCGAATACGCCGCCAACGGCACGCCCATCTACGACTCGGTCATCCCCACCATGCTGTCCACGTTGCCCGACGTGCTGATCGGGCTTGTCATTGTGCTGGTGCTGTCGGCGTCCATGTCGACGCTGAGCTCGCTGGTGCTCACGTCCTCGTCCACGCTGACCATCGACCTCATCAAGGGCAACATCGTGAAGAAGATGGACGACAAGAAGCAGATCGTGTCCATGCGCGTGCTGCTGGTGGTGTTCATCGTGATATCGGCGGCAATAGCGCTGGTGCAGTACCATTCCTCGATCGTGTTCATCGCCCAGCTGATGGGCTACTCGTGGGGCGCTTTGGCCGGTGCGTTTCTGGGGCCGTTCCTTTGGGGCCTGTACAAGAAGAAGGTTTCGAAGGCTGCCGTGTGGTGCTCGTTCGTGTTCGGCGTGGGCCTGACCGCCGTGAACATGTGCATGGGCTTCGCGGGCACGCCGCTCATCGCCAGCCCGATCAACTGCGGCGCCCTGTGCATGCTGGTGTCGTTGGCCATCGTGCCGCTGGTCAGCCTATTCACCCCTGCCAAGGAGTTCCCGATCGAGCCGCCCTCCGCGAAGTCGGAAAGCGACCGCGCCTACGAGCGCATGGTGGAGGCCGAGGAAGCGGACGGCAATCCAGAGCCCGGCACCGTGGAGTTTTCCGAGCAGCACGGCGAGGACATCGCGCCGAAGGTGCAGGAGGCGATAGACACAGTGAAGAGCAGTTAAGGGATACTTCGTCCTATCGGAGGAAGCATATTGCCCAGACGCTACGCGGATGCGCCGTTCGCTTGCTTGCAACCTCGCTTCTTGCAAAAAGGTCTTCAGGTTGACGTAGGGGCGCAGCTTGCCTGCGCCCGGTCTCCTTCGGAGACTACAGCTGGAAGGCGGCGCGGCCGGCGGCCACCTGCACGAGTTCGTCAAGCACGGCCGACATGGAAAGCCCGGCGGTCTCGCACGAAAGCGGGAACAGCGAATGGGGGGTCATTCCAGGGGACACGTCAACCTCGAAGCATTTGGCCTGCGCGCCGTCCCAGATCATGTCGATGCGTCCGAGGTCGCGCACGCTGTAGGCGCGGTACACCTCAAGTGCCGCGCGCTCTATCTCGGCGCGGATGCCTTCGGCCTGCACCGGGTCGTCGGAAAGCGATTCGGGGCGCGGCGGGCAGCGGAACTCCACCAGCTCGGAATCGAGGCGCGCGGCGGCGTCGAAGAACTGCCCCTGCGGGACTATCTCCACAGGTGGAAGCGCATGCGCATCCCAGCCGGTACCGAGGATCGAAACGGAAAGCTCGACGCCTTCGATCCACTGCTCGATGTTCACGGCGTCGTCGTAGGAAAGCGCGTCCAGGATGGCCTCTCCCAGCTGCTCCTGCGACTCCACCTTGTGAACGCCCAGCGCGCTTCCCCCATGCGCCGGCTTCACGGCCACGGGGTATCCGCCGGCGACGCGCTCGGCGACCAGGTCGAGCGCGGTTGCGGCGCCCATCTCCTTGAAGGCGTCGCGCGCGAGGAAGACGCCTTGGGGCCACGAGGCCACGCCGTCTTCGCCCGTGAGGTCGCGGTATTTCGCCAGGCTGGAATGCAGGGCATCCTTGTTGTAGGCGCGATGGCACACGCTGGCCGGGGAGCCCACGAAGGGGATGCCTAGGAACTCCAGCAGGCTCTGGATGGTGCCATCTTCGCCGTGCTTTCCGTGCAGTGCGCTGTACACGACGTCGGGCTTCTCGCTTCGAAGCGTGGGGACCAGTTCCAGATTGGTGTCCAGCGGCACTACCTTGTGCCCGGCCTCTTCCAGCGCTTCGCACACGCGCTTTCCGCTTTCCAGCGAGAACTCGCGCTCGAACGACGACCCGCCCATCAGGACGGCAACCTTCAGACCCATTTCCTCTCCTTGTCTTCCTACGGGACGCGCCCGTTTTCCAGTGCGCCATTAGAACGCATCAAATGGCGCACTCCCCTGACACAAAACGACCCGACGTCATGCCTATGCAGCCTATTGCTTCCGTCTGCCCTGCGGATGCTCAAGCTTGGGCGCTTCGTCAGGCTTGATGGCCCCGGCGTCGATGAACACCCGGTACAGCTCGAGCTTCTCCTCGATCACTTCCGCCAGCCTGCGGATCGCCTCGCGGATGTTCTCGGGCGACTCGTAGCTGAAGTTTATGCGCATGCAGTTCTTGCCGGCCTTCCCGTCGGGGAAGAACGAGTCTCCTGGCACGTATGTCACGCCTGCTTCCAGCGCCTCGGCCAGCATCGAGCCGGTGTCGACGTATTCGGGCAGCGTGACCCACACGAAGAACCCGCCTTCGGGATGCGTCCAGGTGGCCTCCTCGGGGAAGAACTCGTCGAGCGCTTCGAGCATGGCCTGTCGGCGCTCCCCATACACCTGGATGAAGCCCTGCAGCACCTTCTGCCAGTTGGTGTCGGTGAAGTAGTGCTCGACGACCGCCTGGTCGAACGAGCTGCAGCACAGGTCGGTGCCCTGCTTCACCAGGTTGATTTTCGCGAGCACGTGATGCGGGGCCACTATCCACCCCACGCGAAGCCCGGGGGCCATTGTCTTCGATATGGTGCCCAGGTAAACGACGCGCGAGTCCATCGCCTTCAGCGGAACCTGGTGACCGCCCTCATAGCGCAGGCGCCCGTAGGGGTCGTCCTCCACCAGCATCACCTTGTATTCCTGCACCAGCTCGATCAGGCGCTTGCGGCGCGCGTCCGACATGGTGACCCCGCCGGGGTTTTGGAAGTTGGGAATGGTGTAGATGAACTTCAGGCGCGGATTGCCCTTGCCGATCCGTTCAAGGGCCTCCTCCAACAGGTCCATGCGCATCCCTTCGTCGTCGAACGGGATGGCGACGATTTCCGGTTCGTAGGCGTTGAAGGCCGAAAGCGCCGTGAGGTACGTGGGCCCTTCGGTGATTACGATGTCGCCCGGATCGAGGAAGGTCTTGGCGATCAGCGCCAGCGCCTGTTGGGCCCCCGACGTTAGGAACACCTGGTCGGTGCTGCACCGGACCCCGATGTCGCGCATCAGGTCGCATACGACATGCTTCAACCCGACCGTGCCGTCGGTGGAGCCGTACTGCAGCGCGACGGCGCGCAATGCGTCGTCGTCCACTACGGCGTCGACCGCTTGGCGTATGGCGTCGTAGGGGATCAGCGAAACGTCGGGCATGCCTCCGGAAAGCGAGATGACGTCGGGGCGCGTAGCCGCCGAGAACAGGTCGCGTACGGGAGACGAGCGCAGCTTCCTTACGCGGCTGGCCACTCTATCGTGCGACGTGTCGAATTCCAGATGAGCTGAGTGTGGCATAGAGTGCTCCTCGGTTTGCGTGCCGCGCATGACGATTCGCGTTTGCCGGCTTGAAGCCGTGCGGCGAGGCGCGGCCGCCCTTTCGCCTTACGTTATCTTAATGCAAGGCCGTCAAAGCAGGGTCAACACTTCGTCCAACGCCCATATGACGAGCAGATGCAGGTAGTAGGCGTAGAAGAACCACTTCATCGGAAGCCCGCGGCGGCCGTTGTAGCGGCATACGAGCACGGTGGCGATGGTGAATCCGACGACGGCGTAGCCTATGTTGGCGACGGTCTGCAGCAGCATGTTGTACAGGTGGATGGGAACGCCGGCGACGTAGAGCATGTCGATGTTGTGCTGCAGGTTCTGGTCGATTGCGTTCTGCGCCGACGTCATGCCGCGCGGTATCTGGTCGAAGAGCCCCATTGCGTTCGGCACCAGCACGTACAGGTAGAGGAACGCCATCGTGAGCACAACGCCCCAGCTGCCCTTGCCGCGAAGCAGGTGGAACAGGACGACGAGCATAGGCCCCGAGATCGACCAGTCGCAGAAGCAGCTTGCTGCGACGCCTGCCGCAAGAATCAGCAGGAGCAGCGCGATCCCTGGTGCGCTTGGAGACCCGGACGAAACCGCCTTCCCGTCTTCAAGGCGAGCGCCGTCGAGGCGGCCCCGTCCGAAATCGCGCAACGCGACGTTGTCCCAAGCCCACAACAGCCCCAAGCCGATCAGCAGCGTGAACAGCACGTTCAGCCTTGGGATGGGCAACGAGCCCCATCCCAGGCACAGCGTGAAGGGGACCTGTGAGGCAAGCGCGAAGAGGAACAGCCGAGAGGCGTAGCGCTTCACGTTCGAGGTGTGCATGTAGCCTATTACGAGCAGGTAGGCCATCACGGGATAGGTGACGCCCCCGAAGCTGTACAACACCAGCGTGACGGGCCACGGCAGCAGCGGGCCCATGGCATGAGCGACATGGTTCGCCGTCATCCCCACGATGGCGACGATTTTCAGGACGAACGAGTCTATGCGGGAATCGGTTTTCGGCATGAAGCCATTCTAGCGAAGTGGGTGACTCGAAAGGAGCGGGGCCTCCGCGCTCTCCGGCAGTCCGGCCCCGTCCAGACTACTTCTTTGAGGCCTTCTTGCGGTCGGTGGCGGAAAGCAGGCGCTTGCGCAGGCGGATGGACTCGGGGGTGATCTCCACAAGCTCGTCGTCCTGGATGTATTCCAGCGCCTCTTCCAGGGTGAATGTGATCGGCGGCGTCAGCTGGATGGCCTTGTCGGCGCCGGACGAGCGCTGGTTGCCCAGGTTCTTCGACTTCTCCACATTGACGACCATGTCGCCTTCCTTGGCCGACTCTCCCACAATCATGCCCTCGTAGCATTCGTCGCCGGGGCCGACGAACAGGCGCCCGCGCTCCTGTAGCGTGTCCAGCGCGTACGCCACGGCCTTGCCGGTGGACATGGCTATCATTCCGCCGTTCTTGCGGCCGGCCATCTCGCCCGAGAAGGGTCCGTATTCCTTGAAGTGGTGGAACAGCATGGCCTCGCCGTGGGTGGCATTCAAAAGACGGGTCTTCAAGCCCATGGTGCCACGGGTGGGAATTCTGAACGTGAGGTGCGTCATGGTCTCGTCGGACGCCATGTCGTCCATGATGCCCCCGGCGGTGCCCATCACTTCGATGGCCTTGCCGGAATACTCGTTTGGCACATCCACCGTGGCCTCCTCGATGGGCTCCAGCTTCTCGCCGGCATCGGAGGTCTTGTACACGACGCGCGGGCGGCCTACCTGGAACTCGAAGCCCTCGCGGCGCATGGTTTCCATCAGCACGGAAAGATGCAGAACCCCGCGTCCTGCCACCTCGATGCCCGACTTGTCTTCGAGCTCGTTGATGCGCATCGAGATGTTGCTCTCCTTCTCGCGCATCAGGCGTTCCTTCAGCTGGCGCGCGCCCACTATGTCGCCCTCGCGGCCCACGAGCGGCGACGTGGACGCCTCGAACACGACGGCCATGGTGGGTTCCTCCACGGAGATGGGGTCCATCTCGACCGGGTTCTCGGGGTCGGTGAGGATGTCGCCGATATCGGCGTCTTCTATGCCGATGACCGCCACGATGTCGCCGGCCGATGCCTCGGATTCCTCTATCTTGCCAAGGTTCTCGAAGGTGTACAGCTTTCTGATCTGCGCGTTGTTCTGCGCGCCGTCGGGCTTCACGACCAGCACGTTCTCCTTCTCGTGCAGCTTGCCGCTGTTAAGGCGGCCGACGCCGATGCGGCCCTCGTAGCTTGAGTGGTCGACGGTGCATATCTGCAGCGCGACGGGTCCGTCCACGTCGACATCTGGGGACGGTATGGCCTCGAGTATGGTGTCGAGCAGGGGGACCATGTCCATGTTGCCGTCGTCGGGGTCGAAGCGCGCGTAGCCGTTGACCGCGGATGCGTACACCACGGGGAAGTCCAGCTGCTCGTCGGTGGCGCCCAGCTCGACCATCAGGTCGAACACCTTGTCGACGGCCTCCTCGGGGTTGGCGTTGGGGCGGTCGATCTTGTTCACAACGACCACGATGCGAAGCCCGCGCTGCAGCGCATGCGACAGCACGAATCGCGTCTGGGGCTTGGGCCCCTCGTAGGCGTCGACGATGAGCAGCGCTCCGTCGGCCATGTTCAGCACGCGTTCGACCTCGCCGCCGAAGTCGGCGTGGCCGGGCGTGTCTATGACGTTGATCTTGACGCCCTTGTACTTGATGGCGATGTTCTTGGACAGAATGGTTATGCCGCGTTCGCGTTCCTGGTCGTTGCTGTCAAGCACGCGCTCCTCGACCTGCTGGTTGTCGCGGAACACGTGAGACGCCCACAGCAGGCGGTCCACAAGGGTTGTCTTGCCGTGGTCGACGTGGGCGATTATGGCGACGTTGCGAATGTTCTCCTGCTTCAATTGATTCCCTGCCTTATATATGGATGCGTAACGAAACGAGTTAACCATGATAATGTTCGAGACCCCAAACGGCAACGAACGGCTGTATGAATAATCGGTGCATGCCCGCGTATGAGTGTAGAATATACGAATGTTTGAACCGAACCGGCATCGATAGGTATCACTGATGAAAACCAACCGCATTTTCAAGTTCGCAATCGCAACCGCGCTTTCCGTCTGCTGCGTGGCCGGCGTCGTCGGATGCACCAGCAGCGACGAGGAGGCCATCCCCGACGAGCTCACCTCGGACACCGGCCTGACGGGCGGCGTCGCCGCGACCGTAAACGGCACCGAGATCGAGGAGGACAAGGTCACCCGCGCCATCAACAACTTCCGCTTGAACAACAGCTATAC
>CAQLOA010000001.1:0-29902 GCA_948829205.1 uncultured Eggerthellaceae bacterium | reverse complement strand
TATCGCGAACAACTTCCGCATCCAATATGGCTATACCGAGGAAGACAAGTGGAAGGAATACCTCGAGAACCGCAAGTACACCGTGGAAAGCCTGCGCTACGAGATGCTCGGGTCGCTCATCGACCAGGAGCTCGTCAAGCAGTGCGCCGAGCAGCTGGGCGTCAGCACCGACGACGAGGAGATCCAGTCCTACGTGGACAAGATGGCCGAGCAGTACTCCAGCGAGGAGGCGTGGCTTAACGCAGTGGACGAGGCCGGATGGCAGGACGGCATCGAGGGCTACAAGGAGGCGCTGCATTTCAGCATCCTCGAGAAGAAGCTGCAGGACCAGTTCGATGCCGAGGTCGAGGCCTCGCTCGAGGACGAGGACACTTTGGTCGCCAAGCTGCAGGAAAGTTCCGCCACCTACACCGGAGCGAAGCGCACGTCGCACATCCTTTTCGGCGAGAACGACCAGGAGCTCGCCAACGAGGTGCGCGAGAAGATCCTCAACGGCGAGATGTCCTTCGAGGACGCCGTGGCCGAATACTCCACCGACGACACCACCAAGGAAAACGGTGGCGACGTGGGCTGGGACAAGACGAACTCGTTCGTTACCGAGTACACCGACGCCATTGGCACTCTGGAAAACGTCGGCGACATAAGCGAGGTGACCGAGTCGAAGTATGGCTATCACATCATCGAGCTAACCGACGTGTGGACGGCGCCCGAGACCATCACCAGCTCCAGCGACATGCCCGAGGAGTTCGTCGCCGAGATCAAGACGAACACCATCGAGACGGATGGCAACACCAAGTACACCGACTGGCTGGACAGCATGCGTCCCGCCAACGACGTCGTGGTGAACCCCATGCCCGACAACGTTCCCTACAAGGTGGACATGAGCGACGTCTATTCCCAGGAGGAAGCGGACGAAATCACGCAGAAGGCTCTTGACGAGCTGATCAACGGCACCGCCGCGGAAGAGGCCGACACCGGGGCTGCCGAGGCAGCGGCCGGAGACGCCGATGCGGCTGCGGCCGCAGGCGACGATGCCGCGGCTGCCGCCGATGACGCGGCGGCTGCGGGCGCGGCCGAGGACGCGGTAGCCGACGAGGCTGCAAGCGACGCGGCCAACCCTGCGGACGCGGCCGAGAGCTCGCAATAACTTCATGCGCCAAGCAGCGAATGTGCGCTATACTGTTCATTCGCTGCTTGATGTAGCATGCGGCCATTTGACGCGGAGAGGTGTCCGAGCTGGCCGAAGGAGCACGATTGGAAATCGTGTATGCCTCAAAAGGGTATCCGGGGTTCGAATCCCCGCCTCTCCGCCACTTTTTGATCGCATGGTCGTGCGCGTTCGGGCGGTTTTAGTCTTCGGAGGAGTGGCTGAGTGGTCGAAGGCGGCGGTCTCGAAAACCGTTATACCGGCGTTCCCGGTATCTAGGGTTCGAATCCCTACTCCTCCGCCATCAAGCTTTCCCCAGCACGTCATCTTCGACCTCCAAGAACTCCTTGCGTGCCAAAGTACGCGTCATCCTACGAGCAAAGGGGTTTAGGGTTGATGTAGGGGCGCAGCAAGCTGCGCCCGAGCCGCTTTGGCTGCATGGATTTTGGAAAAGGGTCTATTGCCAAGTTTCAGGGCTTTCATGTACAAAAACGACGGAAATCGGTACTTTTGAGAGCCCTTTTGATTAGCCTTGTGAGCAAACAACTCGTTTGCAACGCCTCTACCTGGGGTTTCTTTAAGTTGCTTCTTTGGGTTTCGGTAGACCCCCATTGCAGACTTCGTCAAAAGTACCGATTCTCGTCATTTTTGTACACGGGCAGCTCAAAAGCATGCAAATTGCTCTGCGGAAATCAATGCGGTTCGCGGAGACTGCGTTTTTCAGCCGCAGTGTGGTTTACGTTGTGTCGACCTTTTTCTCGCGATGATTGATCGGCATAGAAATCGGATACGATGGGCCGATGATGTGTTCGAGCGCAAAAGCACAGGCGAGGCGGCGAGGCTTCGGGCCATGAGTCTGCAGGAGCTCTGGGAGTTGTTCCCCATTTCTCTGGTGGCGCCAAATCCGGAATGGGCGCAGCGGTACCAAAACATGGAACGGCTTCTGCATGAATTGCTGTCGGGCGCTGGTGACGTGCGTGTATGCCATATCGGGAGCACTGCCATTAAGGGCATATGGGCCAAGGACATCGTGGACGTCCTGGTCGAGGTTGGGGCGGAACAGAGCCTCGATGCACTGGCCGAAAGGCTTGAGCGCAAGGGTTTCATTCGCATGTCAGAAAGCCTGTCGCGCATATCTCTCAACTACGGCTGCACATTGGATGGGTTTGCGGAGGAAGTCTTCCATGTGCATCTTCGCCACTGCGGCGACAACGACGAGCTTTACTTCAGGGACTGTCTGAAAGAGCATCCTGACGTAGCGGAGGACTATCAGCGACTGAAGCTGTCTCTATGGCGCGAGCATGAACATGACCGCGATGCCTACACGGAAGGCAAGACGGAGTTCGTCCGCAAGTGGACCGAAGAAGCCAAGCGCGTCTATAAGGGTAGGTATTGAACGAGTTCGCGATCTGGCATGCGACGCGTGCTTCCTCTTGACGAATAGGAAAACGGTTCGAGAAACTAATCAAGGCGAAGGGCGTCTTGCAGATACTGACCTGGCTTAAGGTCTAGGCATGTCGCCTCTCCCATTTGGGCAGTTCAAGCTCGTATTCTTTGAGCTTGCTGTCCTTGTCGAAAGCGGACTCCATACTCTCTCACGGATGAACAACATTTATGGTGTCGTCGTCGACGATTAGCATGCTTCCGTCGCCTATGGGGACCATGTTCGACATCAGCGAGAACGTGTCGCAGAACCAAAGCTCCGGAGCGTCTTCGAGCCGTGCCCCTTCGCCCGTGCATACTGTTGCCACGGGGGTATGCCCGACGATCTGCGGAATGCCTGCTACGGGGTCCTCCTCGAGTTCCCACTTGTCCGCCCAAAGCGGGCTGGGGGTTTCGTCGCCGCCCCGTCCGATGCCGCATTGTGCAAGCGTCTCGAAGGCTTCGAGGGTGCCATCGTCCAGAAGCTCATTGAGCTGGTCAGCCGCATCTGCCGCATCTTCGGGCTCGCTTAGATTCTCATCCGCATAAGCCTGCGTAAGGCCAGCGTGCGTTAGCAAGAAACCGTCCACCTCGCACGCCATGCGGGGGTTCAGCGGAAGCAGCACCGACTTGACGAATCCGTATAGTGCATCGTGCGTGCCGGGACCGGGCTGACCAAGCAGGTACTGGAAGTCGTGGTTGCCGAGCAGCACGTCGACGACCAGGCCGTCTACGCGGCGCGCCTCCACCCAGTCGGCGAACTCCTCCAATTCGCGCATCATGCATCCGTCGTCGGAGTTCCATTCGTCGCACATGTCTCCCAGGAACACCACGCGGGATATGCTCTCGTCGTTTTCTAGGACATCGTCCACCTTCGGCAGAATGTCGTAAGCCTTCAGATGGATGTCGCCCACGACCAGCGTCTTTGTCATATAGATCTCCATATCGATTTTCTGTTCGGCATGACAACGCGACGTAAAGCGATGTCGTTAGAAATCCGCTCACGGCCCCGCTTGGCGTTTTATCCGCTAAGCGCAAGAGCTTCCTTTGCGGTTAAAGTTGGAATATCTGACTTCTTGAAGGCCTTCTTGTCGTAACTGATGATGGCGTCGACCTGAAGCGCTTCTGCTGCGGCCCGAATAAGTCCATCTTCGTAGTCGGGCTCGTCGGAATATAGGGCGTCGAACACAATTGGGCCAGTTAGGTCTACAAGGTCGAAGACTTCGGCGATTTCCCGGATGGACCCACGAGCGTCTTTTTCGTTCATATAGTGGTTATGCAATGCGTAGTAGATTTCATTCAGAGAAGACGAGAGCGCATATATAGACCCTTTTTCCTTAAGCACATGACGCAAAAGCCTGCTGACTTCGTCATGATAAGGCGAATCCCTATACGTCCAATACACGAGGGCGTTCGAATCAAACAGGAGAGAGCTCATCGGAACGCGAATCCTTTCCTGCCTTCAGCATATCGTCCGCGGTGAGGCCGTTTGGCCATGGTTTTGATCTGGCCTGCCGCTCTTTTATGCGCAGTTCGGCGTCTTCCAGTCGAGCAAGCCTGTCTTTGTCGTTTGAGAAAAGAGCCGTGATGACAACGACGCCCTTTCGGGGCGATTCGAGGCGTAGCGTTTCGCCTGATTCAAGGCATGCTTCCGTGCGTAATGACTTCGGCAGAATTATGGCCATGCTGTTGCCAACTTTGGATAACGTAGTTTCGACCATGAAGCCTCCTTTTCAATGAGTATAACACGTTATAACGAGTTGAGAGATAAAACCAATTACGGCTGCATTGCCTTTCAGTTCTCGGGGTTGCCAAGGTATAATCACAGTCGCCAAATTGCAACGACCTTATATTTCTATCTCTCATTACGAGAGAAGCCAACCATAAGGGCATCTGCCTTTAGGGCTTCTTTCGTATGAGGTCTGCAATTTGGCGATTGTGGTGGATGCCCTTTTGATTCGTGTCTCCACCGCAATAGCCAGAAGGATTGATGCAGGCCTGTCATCTTGCTTTTTCTGCATCAACAAATCTGCGGAAGGAGTTAGCATGAAGCCCTCGAAGGTCAAAGTTCCTTTTTCCGAACGCACCGTTCCGAACAAATTGGCTTATATCAGTTTCGGAATAACTCTCATTATTGTTGTTCTTGCATTTTCGGAACAAATTGTTGGCTATATAAACTTCATTCAGAATGACGGATATGCAAATCAGCTCGATATGGTTCAAAGTTCAGGCGGACAAGGAACGTTCGCGGCATTTACAAGTCCATCTCAGGAATCGCATATTGAAATAGTGCTGGCGAATATTGCATTTGCCATGATGGTAGTTCAGACGTTATTGATAGCCGTGTACCTGTTCATTACAAGTGGGGTGCCTGGGAAAATCCTATCAGTGGTTTTTTCAGTTCCCGCAATCGCCGTAATAATCCTATTCATTCTGGATGCAAATGGGATGTTTGGGGTAATTGGCATTGAAAGAGAGTCCACTTTCTACCAGTTTTTGATGGAATACGGACAGATAATTATAAGAGGTGGCTTGATATTTGCCCTTGCACTGCTAATTACCTCTTTGGCAAATGAGCATACACGCGTACTTTCTCTGATATTCATCTTCGGAATCATCGTTTATGCGATCATTGCGCCACTTGTCTTTTGGCTTCTGAAGAACTTTATCCCTCTTGTATCTCTTGCGGGAATGGTTGTTTTTGGAATCTTAGTGATAGCCGCCCTTTTTGCTGTTTCGAAGTTCATTCCAGCTGAAGGAGGGTCTTCATCGAACAGCACGATAGCGAGCGGTAATTCCAACAACTCTTCTTCTAAAGCGACAGCAAGTCAAAGAAAACTTACGTACGGTCTCAGTAATCCGAATTTCCGAAAAACGCGAGGGAAGTCGTTTGGAATGGAAGTCGAAGGGGTTTTCTGCACAGGGGCTCAGGGTCAGGAAATCTATGTTTGCAGCGTTGAGGATTTCGAGAAAGGGAAAGTGGCCGTTATGAACAACGGAACGCGGATAACAAGGGTTGCAGGTTGCAAAGCGCCAGAAAGATAAAGCGCAGCAGCTGGTAGCAAATTAACTTCATTTGGCAAGCGGGCGGAACATGATGGCCAACAGACCCGAAAGCAAAGAGCCTCAAAGCGAAAGGCGTCTTGGTAAAACGAAGGCGAGGAATGCCGTTGTTGCGATAATGCTTGTGCTCGGAGCTGCCGCCGCGATCTTCCTCGTCTACCAGCACTGGCAGGAACAACGAATCGTCATCGAGGCACAAGAAAGTGCACAGAGGCAAGACCGTCAGCATATGCAAGAAGAGCTCGAAGCGATCGAGCATAGGCAGCCAGGCGAATGTTCTGACGAGTCCGCAGCTGCCCAGACGCAAGCATTCAGCGGCACTTTGCTGGAAAGCTCTTATCGGGAAAGAGCAACCGAAGTTCAGGCTCCGGCAGAAGAGTTTCCCAATGCTTCCGTTTTGCTTCTGCAGCTATCAAGCCCCACGAGCGCAATAGGGTATAGCGCAGGCGATGCCGCGCCTACAGAGCGAACCATTGGCATCGTGAGGGTTCCGGACGATCTTGGCATAAATGGCGATCTAATAACCGTAGAAATCGATGAGTCCGTCTACTGGCCTAGCGATATTTCAGGAGTGCTGTGGGACCTGGACTTGTCGGAATCGCGGTCTTTGAAGGCAACATCCCTTTGATTTCTGCAGTAGCAATGCGACCACTCAGCGTGAAGCAAAGGAGAGAAAGAGTGACACACAAGGAATTTGTGAAACGTACGAGTGAGCAAGCTGGTGATTCCTCAAAATCAAAAGAAACCGATGGGCCATCGAAAACGCTTTCCGTTGATGAAAGGCTAGCTGCAGCCAAGGCCGGAAGAGAAGCGTTCGATTCGGTGGTAAGAAAACTTGGCATAAGCAAGGAATCAATGCAGAGGGTGTGGTCTACGACTTCTGACAAGGAGCTGCTTGAGCAGGCCAGGTACGAGCGTATGGTCGAGCGCGGTTTGGCGTCAGGAGAGACGGAGGCGAGGTAAGCAAAAAACTGGGAAGGATGCTCACATCCCTTCTGGATTAGCTTGAGGCGATGACGCGTCGAGCGTAGCCTCTGCGGACACCGATCAATTGCCGCGCAGTGCGATTGTCAAAAGTGAACGTCCCCTGACGCGCTAGGCGCAGAGGCGGGCCATCAGCAGGGCGCTTCCGAAGCGCATCATGCCACCCGACTTCACGGCATGCTTGACGCGCTCCGCGTCTCCTACGATGCTGCCGGCCAACATGTCGGCTCCATGCTCGAACAGCACGGGCGACATCACTACCGACGGTCCCACAAGCGTCACGTAGGCATCCTTCGCCAGCTCGAGCAGGCGGGGAGCGGTCTTGTTCTCAAGAGTTACGCCGGTCTGGAACACGAAGTCGGCCTCGGGAATCACGTATTCGCATGCCGGGTCGGGCGTGTCAAGCTCGGTGCGGCAGTTGCGCTCCAACACGGTGAGGTTCGCGTACTCGGCGATGCGGTCGACATGCGGGAAGTGCCCGATCACCACGCCGTTTGCGCCGCCACGCGCCTCTATGCGCGGACGCAGCAGCTCGAAGGCGTCCATCTTGTGAATGGTGCCGTCGGGGAGTTCCTGGCGTTCCTCGTATTCCACCCCCAAAGGCTCAAGCAGCTTCTGCTGACCGTACCAGGCGTTCATCGCCGCGATGCCCAAAGTGGCCTCGTCGAAAGACCAAGACTTGGACAGCTTGGCCATCTCGCACAGCGGCAGCCCGCGGAAGTCGCGGCCCTCGGAGCCCTTGGCTCCCCCTCGACAGGTGTACGAGACGCCGCAGCCGCTTTCCGCCTCGACGTACGACCAGTTGACGCCCAGGCAGTAGTCCTTCACCAGCACGTCCGCGGGTATTCCTTCGATCAGTTCGTCGTACATTTCCCATGACATAAGCTTCAGCCTTTCGCCAAACCGTCCCTGTTGTTTTATCCTGAAATACGGATAATAATCAAGATAGCACGATGCGGATGTTTGGGGAATGCGATGTTGTTTCTTTTGACGGGAGAATGCCAAACCGGCAAGACGCGCTGGCTCGAGGCGTTGGTGGGGCGCCTCGCCGAGGAAGGCGTGGAATCCTACGGCGTGATAGCGCCAGGCATCTGGGTTTCTTCAAGCTCGGCGAACGCAAACGAGCAAGGGTTCGAAAAGCTCGGCATCGACAACGTGCTTCTGCCCGAGGGCGAAAGGATCCCATTCGCCAAGCGCCGCGACCTGGCCATACGCGACGGCCTGTTCCAAGGGGACAGCCAAAGTGAGCAGCTGGCCTTGGGCTGGCACATCTTCGACGAAGCCATCGACAGGGTGAATGCGCATTTCGACGCGCTTGCCGAGCAGCCCGCAAGGGAGTGCGCGAAGCGGCCATCGCTTTTGGTGGTGGACGAGCTGGGCCGGCTTGAGCTTATGCGGGGCATCGGCCTGACGAGTGCGGTTAGGATGCTCGACGAGGGGCCGTCCGAGGAATTCCCCCACGCGGTCGTCGTGGTACGCGAAGCGTTGCTGCAGCTGGCGGAGCAGCGGTTCGTCGCCGCATGGCCCGAGATGAAGGCCATAGGCCCAAGCCGCGAAGCAGAGGAAGAGGTTATCGCCGCTTTCAACCGCCGATAATCTGGGCGGAATTTCACTGCAATTATGCTCGATTGTGGTATATACTGTTACAAGGTTATTCTTGTAAGAGAATAAATAGTAAGGGCGAAAATGGAAACCAACGAGCGTTGCCTGGAGAAGTCGTACTCCAGCAGGCGCGCCGACCTCATAATCCTCGTGCTTGCGGTGCTGGCCGTCGCGATTGCGGCCATCTCGCTTCTGCTCGGACGCTATCCGATAGACCCTGCGCAGGCCGTCGCCATGATCGTCGACCGCTTCGTTCCGCTGGACCCCACATGGACCGACCAGCAGCACACGCTCTTCTTCAACGTGCGGCTTCCGCGCATCCTGCTCGCGCTCATGGTGGGCTGCTGCCTCTCCGTTGCCGGCGCGGCGTACCAGGGAACCTTCCAGAACCCGCTGGTCTCTCCCGACATCCTGGGTGCCAGCCAGGGCGCGGCGTTCGGCGCCGCCTTGGCCATACTTGCCGGGTTCACGGGAGCGATGGTCTCGTTGTCCGCCTTCTGCTTCGCGCTGTTCACCGTGTTCCTCGTGCTGCTCATAAGCGCCCGGGCCAAGGGCAACCACATGATGGTGGTGGTGCTGGCGGGCGTGATGGTCAGCTCGCTGTTCCAGGCTGGGGTCTCCTACGCGAAGCTGGTCGCCGACCCCACCGACGAGCTGGCCGACATCACCTACTGGCTCATGGGCAGCATTACCGGCGCGAAGATGGACCAGGTGGTCACCGTGTTTCCCATACTGCTTGTGGGGTGTGCGGTGCTGTTCGCCCTGCGCTGGCGCATCAACATACTGACCATGGGCGACGACGAGGCGTCCACCATGGGCGTCAACGCGCGCCTTGTGCGCATAATCGTCATCATCGCCGCCACGTTCGTCACGGCGGCGTGCGTGTCGGTCACGGGCATGATCGGATGGGTCGGCCTGGTGATCCCGCATCTGTGCCGCATGCTCGTGGGTGCCGACTACCGCAAGCTGATACCGGCATCCATGCTCATGGGTGCGGGTTTCCTGCTGCTTGTGGCCGACATCGCTCGCCTTGCCACCACGGCCGAGATTCCCATCGGGATCCTCACTGCGTTCGTGGGCGCGCCCTTCTTCCTGTACCTAATCACGCGGAGGAAAAAGATATGAGCATAAAGGTCGAAAACCTCTGCTTCTCGTATGGCAACCGCGAGGTCCTGCACGATCTGAACTTCGAGATTCCCGACGGGTGCCTTGTAAACGTGCTGGGCCCCAACGGAGTGGGGAAGTCGACGCTGTTCCGCTGCATCCTAGGCCTCAGCCAGAACTATTCCGGCAGCGTGTTGGTCAATGGCAAGGACATGAAGAAGCTTTCCATCAAGGAGCGCGCACGGGAAGTGTCCTACATCCCCCAGTCGCATTCCCCTGTGTACGACTACGAGGTGCTGGACGTGGTGCTGATGGCCACGGGCAGCGACTTGAAGATGCTCTCCAACCCCGGATGCGCGCAGAGGCAGCGGGCCTACGAGGCGCTGGAGCGCATAGGGATAGAGCGTTTCGCCCATCGCCAGTACACGCACATATCCGGCGGCGAGCAGCAGCTGGTGCTGATTGCCAGGGCCATCGCCCAGAACGCGAAGACGATCGTCATGGACGAGCCCACCAGCGCGCTTGACTACGGAAACACCGTGCGCGTGCTGTCCTGCGTGCGGCAGCTGGCACGGGAAGGGCTTTCCATCGTGCAGTCCACCCACAACCCGGACCACGCGTTCCTCTACTCCGACAAGACGCTGGTGCTGAGGAACGGGAAGGTGGACGCGTACGGCGACCCTCGCGACGTCATAACGTCCGAGCTCATCAGCGGGCTGTATGACGTGGAGGTGGAGGTCAACTCCCTTTATGGTGACAGGGTGCGCGTTTGCGTGCCTAAGCACGAGATATAGGAAGGAGGCTTGGCCGGCCAACGGTTGGAAGGCGGGCAAGCCGCGCAGAGAAAGGGATTTGGTTTATGCGCACGACAAAGGGAAGAATAGCGAAGGGGGTCGTTGCCGCGGCGTGCTGTGCAACCCTCGCCTTCGGCGCGATCGGCCTCGCCGGATGCGCAAGCGGCACGAGCAATTCGGACGGAAACCAGTCGTCCAGTTCGCAGCAGGCTCAGTCGGACACCAGGATGTTCACCGACTCGCTGGGCCGCGAGGTCGAGCTTCCGAATGAGATCACGAAGATCTGCCCGTCGGGATTCACGGCCCAGCAGGTCCTTCTGACGATGGCCCCCGACATGATGGTGGGTTTGGCCCAGGAGCTTAACGACGACCAGCTGAAGATCTTCGGCGGCAAGTTCAAGGACTACCCGGTCTTCGGTGCGGTTTTGGGCGCCAAGGACGACCTGAACCGCGAGGCCGTCGCTGCGGCCGATCCGCAGGTCATCATCGACACCGGCGAGGTCAAGAAGGACACCGAGGAGAGCCTGGACGCGCTGCAGGAGCAGCTGGGCATCCCGGTGGTGTTCGTCGAGGCATATCTCGATGACTACGGTGCCGCCTACAAGACGCTCGGCGAGCTGCTGAACATGGAGGACCGCGGCAACGAGCTCTCCGAGTACTGCGACAAGGTCTACAAGACGACCGAGGACACCATGGCCAAGATTCCCGAGGCCGACCGCGCGAACATGGCCTACCTGCTTGGCGAGAACGGCCTCAACGCCATCGCCAAGACCTCCATGCAGGCGCAGGTCGTCGACATGGTCGCCAACAACGTGGTTGTGGTCGACGACGCGTCCGGCAAGGGCACGGGCAACGAGATCAGCCTGGAGCAGATCGCCGTGTGGAACCCCGAGCTCATCATCTTCCAGAAGGGCAGCATCTACGACACGGTAGGTTCCGACCCGGCTTGGGCCGGCATCGCGGCCATCGCCAGCGGGAACTACTACCAGGTTCCCAACAACCCTTGGTGCTGGATGAACAACCCGCCCACGGTCAATCAGCTGATGGGCATGCAGTGGCTTCCCAGGCTGCTTTATCCTGATGCGTTTGACGACAGCATCCAGGACGTGACGAAGGCGTACTATAGCACCATGTACGGCTACGACCTCACGGATGCAGAGCTTGCCGACATTCTGGAAGGCGCGCTTCCCAAGGCCGCCTAAGGACTTCCAAGGACGCTTTTCCTGGGTCTGCGCCCTGGTCGTGGCTGCCGTGCTGGCAGGCCGGGCCAGGGCGCAGGGCTTGATGGACGAAAACCGGGGCGCTGCGTTGCGCAACCATGTCGAAAGGAACGTAAATGAGGGACCACTCGCATCACATCGAACTTTCGAGGGAGGAAGCCGTCGAGGGCATCCTCGATTCGCTTCCCGAGGGTTTCGCCACCCCGCGCGTCGAGCAGGTTCCGCTGGAAGCGGCGCGCGGTCGCGTGTTGGCCGAGGACGTCGTTGCCAAGACCGACGTTCCCAACGTGCTTACCTGCTGCCTTGATTCCATAGCGGTGCATTGGGACGACTTCGCCAAGCTCCCCGAGGGCGGCGTCCCCGACACGTCCGGATGGACGCGCGGGGTCGATTGGGAGTTCGCCAACACCGGCATCGCCATGCCCGAAGGGTTCGACACCGCCGTGGTGGTCGAGCACGTCACGGTATCCGACGACGCCCAGTCGGTGGTAGTGAACTCTGCGCCTTCCGAGCGCTTTGCGGGGACTCGCGCGGCGGGGTCGCAGATGCGGGCCGGCGACATGGTGGTCGAACGAGGCTGCGTCATCACCCCAGACGTGGCCGCGCGGATCGCCTCCGCCGGCTATTCCGTGGCAACGGTGGTGGCCCGCCCCCGCGTCGCGTTCGTCCCCACCGGCAACGAGCTGATTCCTCCCAATGTGCCGTTTTCCGAGAGCCATCCCGACCGCTTCGCTGCAACGGGGCGGGTCTACGAGTCGAACAGCGCCGTGGTGCGCGGCAAGGTGGAGCAGTGGGGCGGCGTGTACGTGCCGTTCGACATCGTTCCCGACGACCGCAAAGCCATAAGGCATGCGCTTGAGAAGGCATGCGAAGTGGCCGACATAGTGGTTTTGAACGCCGGCTCGTCGAAAGGGTCCGACGATTGGTGCGTGGAAGTAATCGAGGAGATGGGCACCATGGTGTGCCACCAGACGAACCACGGGCCGGGCCATCACAGCTCGTACGCGCTGATCGACGGGGTGCCCATCGTCGGCATTTCCGGCCCGTCGGGCGGTGCGTCGTTCACGCTCGACTTCTACCTGCTGCCGCTGATGAAGCGGTTCTTCGGGCTTGACCCGGCGCCTCGGCGCATTCCTGCAAGGCTGGGCGCAGCCATTGGTGCGGGGCCCATGCACAAGCTGGCCAAGGAGAACCCCGGCAAGCTTCCGGGCGAGCAGAGGCCGCCCGAGGCGACCGATCCGGGATCGAGCTTCTATGCCGTGAAGTTCATGACGTTGGAAGCCGCGGACGATGGCACCTTGCGCGCGACTCCCGTGCCAGGCAAGGCGGGGTCGGCCCAGACGCAGCATGCGAATGCCTACTATATGATGCCGGCGGGGGCGGGCGACGTTCCTCCACAGCCAGGCGACGTGATCTTCGTGGAGCTGCGCAACCAGAGGCTTTAGAAGGGGCCTGCGGGAACGTTAGGCGGCAGAGCCGACCTGGTTCTTCTACCTGCTTTTGCGAAACTCGTCGAACATGTCGATCAGGTCCATCTTGGTGTGGACCCCCAGCTTCTGGTAGATGTTATATATGTGCGTCTTGGTGGTGCCAGTGGCGATGAAGAGCTGCTCGGATATGTAGGCGGTCGTTTTCCCTCGAAGCAGCATGGGGAGAACCTCCATCTCGCGCTTCGACATGTTCCGGCTTCTCCCGAACTCCTCGATTAGCGCGTCTTCGATGCCGTAGGCTTCCCGAAGAATCTCTGCGTCGCGTCGTTTGGCGTTCTTCTCGTATTCTTCCATTATCAGCCTTTCGTCGGTTGCGGCCCTCACGGCGAATACCTCCTTTTCCGTAAAGACGAGCGTGGAGGCTACGACAATTGCCGGTATGTCTATCAGGGCCGTGAAAATGATTGGAGGCAGCATGTCGGCCACGGCTGCCGACACGATGCCAAGCATCCATCCGGCGAACATCCCGCAAGACATTCCCAGCCGTGCGATTCCGAGCACTCGGATGGTGTCCAGCCCTCGTATCTTCACTGCGTTGCAGAAGTCGTTCAGGGCCATTATTTCGAAAAGCAGGTATCCCGCCATGATTAGGAAGCTGGAGGCTATCATGAAGGGCGGCTGGGAGACGAGGAGCGAGGCAAGGCCAAGTCCGAACACCAGCGGGATTACGCGGTACGCCTTGTAGGTTGCGTCCACGTTGCGCCCGTATACGAACATGGCGGCAAGGAAGAACCCGATGACCAGTGCGCAAGGCGCCTCTACGGCGGGCCCCATGACGTCGACCTCTATCCCGTTGCAGAAGAACACGGACGTTGCAAGGCTGAACACCATCGCATATATACCCAAGGCGACCGTCAGCTTTCCCATGTAGGGGAAGGTGCTAGTGGTCTCCTCGATGGGCTCTACGCCTTCGGCGCTTGCGGTCGTGGCGTCATCGTCAGGCCCGGCTTCCTCGTCGCCAACCATGTAGTGCTGGTAGGACAGGTAGAAGGATATTCCGGAAAGTACGGGCAAGAGGATGGCGAAAAGCTGAGCCATTTGAAACTCGAGCGCCGCTATTCCCAGGCAGAGTATGGATCCTGCGGCATACGACAGCGCAATGTAGACGGCTATCTCGCCGACCTTCTTGTTTCCGAAGAAGCACAGCCACAGCATGAACATTGAAGCGTCGGCGCACGCCATGAGGACGAGCGATGGGAGCTCGAATCCCGGTATGTTCGAAGTGGCGAGGACCGACGCGCCCGCGCCTGCAGCCATGGATATCACAAGCAGCATACGGCTTGTGGTCTTCGTGCTCATTTTGGCCGAAGCGAACATGATGACGGCCACGAACGCGATTCTGAGCGCAAGCTCTGCCGCCTCAAGTGGAAGTTCGAGGACGAGTTGGTGCCCCATCAGAAGGGACGGGCTGACGCAAACGAGGAAGAGCCACGCCCAATAGAACCCGAATCCAAGAAGCCTTATCGGAAGCAAATTCCCGCGCACCAACTGCACCTCCTCGATTGACTAAACCCTCGAAACCCGAGGATAAAGCATAGTTCATAGACGCCATCCGCCTGAATAAACCATAAGTCGTATATCTGGAATCTGCCCTGCGGTTGGTTATGTCGCCCCTGCGTGTGCGACTAGGCTCCTTTCTAGCGGCGTCTGATGGCGCCTTTGCCGAAAAGAGAGGAGAGAATGCCGATGGGAGTCGACAAACCGCTCGACACGAGGGGCAGGACCGTTTTCCGTGGCGTGGCATGGTCGGCGTTTGCCTGCAGCGCGAACACTGCTTGCGTCGACGTGAAGGACGACAAGATACTGCGCATACGTCCTTTGCATTACGACGACGTGTCCGCGAAGGAAGAGCGAAAGCCGTGGAGGATAGAGGCGCGCGGCAAGGTGTTCGAGCCTGGCGAGAAGACCATGCTTCCGCCGCTTTCGATCAGCTACAAGAAGCGCGTGGATTCACCCAACCGCATACTTCATCCCATGAAGCGTGTCGACTGGGACCCGCATGGCGAGCGCAATCCGCAGAACCGTGGCAAGTCGAAGTATGTGCGCATAAGCTGGGACGAGGCCGCACAGATCGTCGCCGACGAGATAAAGCGCATCCATGACACGTACGGGCCTTTGGCCATATTGTGCCAGGCGGATGGTCACGGCGAGACCAAGGTCGTTCATGCCCCGCATGGCGCGCAAGCCATGATGCTTGACCTGGTGGGCGGCTACACGTTGCAGGCGCGACAACCCGACTCGTGGGAAGGCTGGTACTGGGGCGGCAAGCATATCTGGGGCATGGACCCGGTGGGCATGCAGGTCAACCAGCAAAACCTCTACAAAGACATCTGCGAGCATGGCGACGCAGTGCTTTATTGGGGATGCGACCTTGAGACCACGCCTTGGGGGTGGGGAGGCGAGCAGCCCAGCCGTATGGCGTACTTCCTGGAGGAGATCGGCATCAGGTCGTTCTTCATCTCGCCCGACCTGAACTACACGGGCGCTGCGCACAAGGGCAAGTGGATTCCAGTGCTTCCCAACACCGACGCCGCCTTGCAGCTGGCGATAGCCTACGTATGGATCACCGAGGGAACGTATTACAAGGGCTATGTCGACACCCACACCATTGGGTTCGATTGGTTTGAGCGCTACGTTCTGGGCGGGGAAGACGGCGTTCCCAAGAGCCCCAAATGGGCGGAAGAGAAGTGCGGGGTTCCGAGCTATACGATAAAGGCGCTTGCCCGATATTGGGCCAAGCACGCCGTGTCGATCGCCCATGCCGACGGCGGCGGAATGATTCGTTCGCCCTTCTCGGCAGAGCCGGCGCGCCTCGAGGTGGTGCTGCTTGCCATGCAAGGCTTGGGACGTCACGGGACGGGCCAGCTGCACCTGATAGAGTTCGGCCAGTTCGGGTTCAAGGAATGGAACCCGATGCCGCGCTCCGAGAAGTATTTCGAGGTGCCTGGAGCATACCATGGATGGATGGAGACCATCGGGCACCAGGCGTTCGTGCCGAAGACCCTGATTCCCAAGGCGCTCACGCTGCCCGAGGGCGAGAAGTTGCACTGGCATGGTCACGTGGTTTGCACGGCGCCTCGCACAGACCAGTTCATCCCGTTCGAGTTCCCGATTGACGGTGCGCCGATGATTCATATGATCTGGTCGGACTCGCCCAGTTGGACCACGTGCTGGAACGGTGGCAACTCCATGCAGGACGCGCTTCGAAACGAACGGGTGGAAACCATAGTCATGCAGCACCCGTGGTTCGAGAACGACGCTATTTTCGCCGACATCATCCTGCCGGTTAACACGATGTTCGAGGTGAAGGACATTGCCGTGGACAACTGGACCGGCCAGTACAACATGATGTACATCATGGACGACTGCATCGAGCCGAGAGGCGAGTCGAAGTCCGACTACGAATGCGCGATTGCGGTGGCTGCCAAGCTAGAACAGTTCGGAGGCGTGTACGAGAACCTCGTGGAGAGGTACACGCAGGGCATGGACACCGACGAGTGGATCCGGGCTGGCTTCGAGAGCGCCGAATGCGGCGAGCTTATGGACTACGAGGAGTTCAAGGACAAGAAGATGTGCCTTGCTCCCACGGCCGACGGCTGGGAAGACGACCCCGTGGCGCTGACTGCCTTTTACGAGGACCCTGCCGCACAGCCGCTGTCGACCCCGACGCACAAGATAGAAATCTACGCCACCGGCCTGGCCGACTTCTTCCCCGATGACGAAACGCGCCCCATCGTTCCTCACTGGATCGAGGAATCCGAAGAGCTGAAGGAGCGCCTCAGCTGCGAAAGGGCGTTGGAGTACCCGTTCCTCATGGTTACCAACCATCCGCGTTGGCGCGTGCATTCCGAGCATGACGACATCAGCTGGCTGCGGGAGATACGCACCTGCAAGGTGAAGGGGCCTGATGGGTACATGTACGAGCCCGTGTGGCTGAACCCCATCGACGCCGGCAAGATGGGCGTGAAGGACGGGGACGTCGTGCGCATATACAACGAGCGCGGAAGCGTTCTTGGGGGTGTGTACGTCAACGAACGCATCATGCCGGGGGCCGTCTATCAGGACCATGGCGCACGAGTCGATCCGATCGTCACGGGCCGTGGCGGCATAGACCGTGGAGGAGCCAACAACCTCATCTGTCCCGAGGCGTGCGCATCGAGGAACACTTCTGCCGAGGCGACGAATGGTTTCCTGGTGAACGTCGAGAAGGTTGACGTCGAGAAGCTGGCGCGCGAGTACCCCGAGCAGTTCGGTCGCGAATACGAACCTGATTCAGGCCTTCAGGTCTCGGCATGGATGGAGTAGAGGGGAGCAACTGCATGAAAGTATTCGTTTTCGATTTAGACAAGTGCAACGGCTGCCATAACTGCCAGATTGCCTGCAAGGACGAGCACGTAGGGAACGACTGGAGCCCTTATGCGGCACCCCAGCCAGACACCGGGCAGTTCTGGTGCAAGGTGGACGAAGAGGTTTGCGGCAGGGTCCCGCATGTGAGGGTCAACTACTTGCCCAAGCTGTGCAACCACTGCGACGACGCACCCTGCATGGAGGCCTTTCCCGAGGCCGTCTATCGTCGCGACGACGGGCTTGTCGTGATCGACCCCGAAAAGGCACGCGACAAGCAAGGCCTCGTCGACGCCTGTCCGTATGGCGCCATCTTCTGGAACAAGGAGCTGGGACTGGCGCAGAAATGCACGGGCTGCGCGCATCTTCTGGACGACGGCTGGGCCGAGCCCAGGTGCGTTGATTCGTGCTGCACGGGCGCCCTTCGTTTCGGAGAAGAGGAAGACTTCGCCGACGAGATCGCCGCTGCCGAGGTGCTGCATCCCGAATTCGGCACTTCTCCCCGCGTCTACTACCTGCACAAGCCCAAGAGGTTCATCGCTGCGACAGTCGTCGACCTAGAGGCCGACGAGGTGGTAGAGGGTGCGTGCGCCAAGCTGACCGCTGTCGATGGGGAGGAGGTGGTTGCTTCTACGGCAAGCGACGAGTTCGGCGATGTCTGGTTCGAGGGATTGGAGCCGGGCAAGTACCGGATGTGGATAGAGAAGGAGGGCTATCTGAGCAGATACGAAGACTTCGACCTTTCGGAGAGGGACGGCGCACAGCCCGAGATGCGCTTCTGCAAGATCCCCGTCGTTGGGTGACGGGCAAACAAGAGGAGGAAAAGAAATGGAAGACAAAGCCAAGGCGCCGGTCGAGAAGGCCGGCAAGCCTAAGAAGGAGCGCGGCTACGGCATGAACCAGGTGCCACGCGCCGGGGAGCTCGGAGCGTTTGGCCTTCAGCATGCGCTGATCATCCTGTTCCAGACGCTTCCTGCGCCGTTGCTGATCTCAGCAGGAGTCGGGCTCGATGCGGCCCAGACGGCGCTCCTGGTGGCTTCGGCGCTTTTCGTGAGCGGCATTTGCACGTTCATACAAAGCTTCGGACTAGGGCCGATTGGTGCGAAGATCCCCATGGTCATGGTCGGAAGCTTCGTGTTCATCGCGCCGGGCCTTCTGATAATCCCTCAGGCCGGGTTCGGCGGCTATATGGGAGCGTGCATAGTCGCCGCCATCGTGTGCGGCATCATATTCGTGCTGTTCTCGGGATGGTTGCGGGTTATCTTCCCACCGTTCATTTCGGGCGCGGTGCTGCTTGTGCTAGGCACCGGCCTGATTGGCAACGCCCTTAACAACTGCGCGGGCGGCGCAGGCGTCGAGAACTATGGTGACCCCGTCTTTCTTGCGCTGGCCGGGGTTACGTTCCTTATAACGTTGGTGCTGGCGGTGTTCGGCAAGGGCTTCGTGCAAGGGGCGGCGCCGCTCATCGGCATGTGCGTCGGGTTCGTCATCAGCGTTTGCATGGGCATGGTTGATTTCACCCCCGTCGAAGAGGCTGCATGGATAGGTATTCCGACCCCGCTCAATTGGGGCATTTCGTTCCCGATCGACGCCTGCCTCGTTATGACGCTGGTCGCCGTGTGCGGAATCGTTGAGATCCTTGGAACCACTTCGGCGACTGTCGACGTTGCAGCAAATCGTCTGGCGACGCCCGAGGAAACCAAGAAGACCGTTCTGACGCAGGCCGTCACCAGCGTTTTTGCCGGCCTGTTCAACGCCGTCCCCACCATATCGGGGTCTGCGAACATCGGCCTGATGGGCATCACCAAGGTGTTCTCGCGCTATGCCGTGGCGACCGCTGGCGTAATCGTGCTTGTGATGGGTCTTTGCCCGAAGTTTTCGGCCGTGTTCTCGGTCATTCCCAACCCTGTGTTCGGCGGCGCCGTGCTTATGATGTTCGGAACCATCCTGGTCAACGGCATGAAGATCATCATGCAAAGCGAGCAGACGGGCCGCACGCAGACGATCCTTGCGGTGGCGCTGGCAGTGGGCATCGGCTTCAACTCGTTCCCTGATGCCCTGGCGCAGTTCCCGTTCTGGGTGTCTACGATGCTCTGCGGCGTCCCCGGCACTGCGTTCGTCGCCGTGATCCTCAACGTTCTGCTTCCTGGCCGAAACCTTAAGAAGCAGCCTATCGAAGAAAAGGAATCCTCCGCGAACGGTGACCTTTCCGAATCGCATAAGGCAGAGGGGAACCTGATGGGCGTCGAGGTAGACGTGAGCGGCCTTGAGGCTCCGAAGCCAGGAGAAGAGGTCTCGCCGATCGACTTCGAGGCCGAGAAGGTTCCTGCAAACGGGCGGAAGTGACCTCGGTCGCATTCGATTCTAAGGGGTTGTCATGAGAGCTGAAGGGTATGGAATAAACGACAAGCCTCCGGTCAGGGAGCTGATCCCGTTCGGAATCCAGCACTCTCTTCTGATAGCTTTCCAGGCCTTGCCGTATCCACTTCTGGTTGCGGCGGGGCTTGGGTTCGACCCGGCACAGACTGCGATTCTGGTCGCATGCGCCTTCTTTGTCGCCGGCATCGCGACCATTTTGCAGACCATAGGGGTTGGCCCTGTGGGAGGCAAGGTTCCGATTGCCATGACCGTAAGCGTGGTGTTCGTCTCGCCGGCGCTTCTGATTGCCCCCCAGGTGGGCTATGCGGGATATGTGGGCGCCTGCCTTGTTGGCAGCTTGATTTGCGGGCTTGTGTTCTTCCTGTTCGCGGACAAGCTGCGGGTGATATTCCCTCCGTTCATTTCCGGATCCGTCGTGTTCGTGCTGGGCACCACGCTGATAGGAGTCGCGCTAGGCTATTGCGCGGGCGGAAGCGGGAGCGAGGATTTCGGAAGTCCGACCAACTTGATGCTCGCGGCGATAACGCTGGTGTCGGTGCTTCTGTTGAACGTTTTCGGCAAGGGATTCCTGCACGGGGCTGCGCCGTTGATTGGCCTGGTGATAGGAACCGTGGTTGCGGTATGCATGGGCCTGGTCGACTTCACCCCTGTGGCCGAGGCCGCTTGGTTCGGGTTCCCGCAACCGCTTTACTGGGGTATCGAGTTTCCCATAGATGCCTGCATAACCATTGGCTTTCTCGCAATCGTAGGCGTTGCCGAGCTGCTTGGCGACGTGTCGGCCACGACAAAGATTGCCGCCGACCGCATGCCTACGCGTCGCGAGACGCGGGGCGTGATCTTCACCCAGGCCATCACCAGCGGTTTTGCCGGGCTGTTCAATTGCGGCCCGACGATTTCCGCAAGCGCCGACGTGGGGCTGCTTGGCTTCACCAAGGTGTGCAGCCGCTACGTGGTCGCCCTCGCTGGCGGCATCATGATACTGGCAGGGCTATGCCCCAAGGTGGCTGCCCTGTGCTCGGTGATTCCGACCGCGGTATTCGGCGGCGCAGTGCTTCTGATGTTCGGCGTCATTCTGGTGAACGGCATCAAGATCATCGTGGAGTCGAAGCCCGACGACCGGGTGGTCACAATCGTGGCGGTGTCCATCGCGGTCGGCGTGGGGTTCAACGCGTTCCCCGAAGCCCTGGCACAGTTCCCGTTCTGGGTCTCCATGTTCCTGTGCGGCCTGCCGGGCACGGCGTTCGTGGGGGTCGTGCTGAACCTGATTCTTCCCGGCCGCGACAAATCGGCCAAGTGGGAAGATGACGTGGATGAAGCGGAAGCGGAGCTCATCAAGAAGGAAGACGAGCTTTTGGTGGAATAGGTCGACAGGGTTTTGTTTTGCTCCGAGCGCCGCCGAACCCCGGCGGCGCCTTTTTGTGTCGATGTGTTTGTTAGGCGGCGGTTACGGCAAGCTTGAACCCTAATGCTTTGACGACCTTCTGCACGGTGTCGAAGGATGGATTGCCTGTCGGGGAAAGCGCCTTGTAAAGGCCGTCGCGCGTTACGCCGGTTTCCTTCGCGAGCTGCGTCATGCCTCTCGCGCGGGCTATATCGCCCAAGGCGGCAGCCATAACGGATGTGTCGCCGTCCTCGAGTGCGGCGTTTAGGTAGGCCGTGATGTCTTCCTCGGTAGTGAGATATCCCGCCGCATCCCACTTTTTCGCTTTTTTCATGACGTGGCCTCTCTCACTCGTAAATGTTGTTGATCCTCTTCGACTTGGCTATGTCCGCGCGCTGCGTGGCTTTGACGCCACCGCACAACAACAGAATGGTGCGGTCTCCGCGCTGTGCATAATAAATCCTATATCCAGGCCCGTAGCCTATCCTCATTTCGTTCACGCCATTGCCTACGGGCTTTACGTCTCCAAAGTTTCCTGTAAGCGAAACGCGCGTGATGCGGATGTTTATCCGGGCTCGCGCTTCAGGGTCATTCAGTCTTCCAAGCCATTTTGCGAACTCGTCGGTCTGGAGGATTTCGATCCCGTCGGTACTGTATATCATATTATACATGATGCCCAAGCTATTGGACGGTCGACTTCGAAGGCCATGTCGATAAGACAAAATAGTGAATTCGCTTGGGCATAGGCGCTCCTCTCGTCTGCGTCACGCTCGGCTTTCTCTTTTGAAATCCTACGCTCCGCAACTGATTCTTTTGATTAACGGAGGACGTGTCGAGGACTATGCCGGACCTAAAGCGATGCTTGCCCGCTGCTGAATCCTCCCTGAGCCGGAAGCCATGCGCGACGGTTTGCGGTCCTTAAGCGATTCGAGACGACGTCTGACATGCCCTCCTGCACCAGGAGGCCTGCATTCCGCGTCCTTCGCGATACAATCGGTACATGCATGTGGAAAACAACAACGAATGCGGCTGCGCAAGCGCACCGCTGCTGCAGATGCGCGATGCGCAGGTGCGCCGCGCCGGCAAGCTCATCCTGGACATAGACGAGTTCTCGGTCGCGGAAGGCGAGTCCATTGCGATCCTGGGGCCCAACGGGTCGGGAAAGTCCACCTTCGTCGGCCTGGTAACCCGCGAGGTGTTCCCGCTGCACAGGGACGATCCGCCAGTGGTGTTCCGCGGCGATCCGCGTATGACCCTTGCCGAGGCCAAAAGCTGCACAGGCGTGGTGTCGTCCACCATGCAGGACCAGATCCGCGTCCATCTTCCTGCGGAAGAGGTGGTGGTCGGCGGCCTGTTCGGCGCGCTTGGTGTGCCCGTCCGCCGAAAGGCCACGCCGCAGCAGATGGACACGGCGCACCGTGCGATGGACGAGCTGGGCATCTCCGACCTCGCCAAGCGCGACATCCTGACGCTTTCCACCGGTCAGGCGCGACGCGTGTTGATAGCGCGCGCCCTGGTGAACGAGCCCGACGTTCTGGTGTTCGACGAGCCCTGTTCGGGGCTCGACCCCGAGGGCATGTACTACGTGCGACGCACCATAAGCAAGTTGGCGGCAAGTGGCCGTGCCATCATCCTGGTGACGCATTACCTCGAGGACGTCGTTCCGGAAATCGAGCGCGTCGTGCTTCTGAAGGATGGCCGCATAGAAATGGCAGGTAGCAAGCCCAAGATCCTCACCGGCGGCAACATATCCGAGCTTTTCGGCGTGCCCATCGAGGTCGTCGAGAATGCGGGCAGCTACTACATGCAGTTCGGAAGCTGACCGGCAGGCGGTTCCATGTCGTCAGGCCCCGGCGTCTACAGGTCCATCCTTGCGGTTCGCGAGGCGCGATGGTTCGACATCGCGGGCTTTTGCATGCGCTTCTACGGCTACATGATGAACATCGGCACCGTCGCCATGCTGACGCTTGCAGGCTATTCGGTGCTGACGGCCGGGTTCGTCTCGTCGGCGGTCGCCTTCATGGTGTTCGTCGTTTCGCCGCGAATCGGCAAGCTGGTCGATGAATATGGGCAGCACCGCGTGGTTCCGGTGGCCTCCTCCATCACGCTGGTGGGGCTGGCGGGCATGCTGGTCACGGCTCAGCTGCACGGGCCCGAACCTCTGCTTTACCTGTCGGCGTTGTTCATGGGGTTCATCCCCAACGCCCAGGCCTTGGTGCGCTCGCGCTGGACCTACCTGTTGCGCACGGGCAGGCTTGGGAGGAATGCGCCCGACATCCGCACGATCTTCTCGTACGAGGGAGTGATAGACGACATAGGGTTCATGCTGGGGCCGCCGGCCTCCATCGCGATAGCCACGGCAGTCGCGCCCATTGCGGGACTGTTTTCCGGTGGGGTCCTGTTCGCCGTGGGGTCGGCCGTGATGACGTTCTCGCGGTCCACCGAGCCAGTGCCGGGATGGACGGCCGCGGACGCGCAAGTCGGGACGGACGCGCCGAAGCCGGGGGGTCCTTCCTCGGGTCAGCTGGAAGAAGATGGGGATTCCGAGGCTCCGGATTCTTCCGGCGCGACTTCCGCTTCGGGAGGCGCAAGGAAGGCCAAGAGCGTCATCCGGGAGTATCCGGTCGTGCGCGTATTGTTCGCGCTGATGTTCTTCGTGGGCTCGTTCTACGGGATCTTCGACACCACCGGGGTCGCGTTTGCGGAAGAGATGGGCGACCCCAACATCGCGAGCATCGCGCTTATGGGATCGGCGCTGGTGTCGGTTGCCGTCGGCTTCGTGTTCGGAATGGTGCGCATAGGCATCGCGCCGTACAAGCAGGTCGTGCTGTTCGCCGTCTTTATCGGCGTGGCATACGGCTCGCTGGCCCTGGTCTTCGACGTTCCCACCTTCTTCGCGGTGTCGTTCGTGGGCGCGGTCTTCTACGCGCCGTTCCTCATCACCGCAAACGCCGCCTGCGAACGCGCGGTGCCGGGAAGGCGGCTGACCGAGGCGATCACGTGGATAAACGCAGGGTGCACGTTGGGGCTGGCCGTGGGCCCTTCGCTGGCGGGCGTGGTCGTGGAAGTGTGGGGAAGCCTTGCCAGCTTCGACATGGGCGGAGCCATGGCGGTTATGGTTCCGGTCACGGCGCTGCTGTGCTTCCGCATAATAAAGAGGGACGTGCGGTCGGATGCCTACGAGGTGGTGGCCGAGATAAAGGGCTAGGCCTCCCGCGCCTTCGATGAGGACGGGATGGCGCTCGGCCCGTGCGGCCGGTTCTTTCGAGCCGGGCCGGATGCCCGACAGTCAACGGTTTGGATGCCCGCGGCGGCCGCGGGTTGGCAGTTGCGCTAGACTAGTCGAATGCAACAAGGAGGAAGGATGCCGAATGGCTGACAGAGTTATCGACGTTCCAAACGAGAACAACGTCCCAAACATGCCCGACGAGCTGAACCACGTGCTTGTCTATGCGCTCAATGCCGGCCGCGACCTGCTGAACGACGGCAAGATGCTGGTGCCGTTCACGGTGCTGTTGGTGGGAGACACCCCGTTCACGCATCAGCATGCCGGCGGAAACGCGCAGGAGTGCTACGCCATGGCAAAGCACGAGGTGGAGGGCGCGAAGGGCGCAAAGTCGTACGCCTTCTGCTACGACGGGTACCTTGACTCGAGCGAGGGGATGAAAGACGCGATCATCGCCGAGGGCGGCGTTCCTGGCGCCGACACCGGCTATGCGATCGGGTATCTGTACACCGTTGGCGAGGACGGGAAGCCCAAGGTGAGCACCACGGCGTCGTTCATCGGAAAGGCTCCCAACTTCATGAAGGAGGCCGTCATGACCGACGAGAAGAAAGCTACTGAAGGAATCGACACCGTCGAGGAGGGCGAGAGGCTCGAACGCGAGAACGCTGAGGAGTTCGGCGAGCCCGTCAAGGACGAGTAAGGCGCGAATTCATATTGATGGCGTGCCGAATCGGATTGAGAGAGGCATGTGCCCCGTTCAAGGCATGTTGTGTCAAGCCTTCTGGGTTTCGGAACTCGCTTCCGTCCCGGAAGGCTTTTTCTTTTCCGCGGGCTCCTTGGGGCCTTTGCCCTTGCCGCCGCGACGGAAGCCCATGCGCTGGATGACTATGGCGCCGACGAGGAACGGAAGCCAGAAGACTATTCCGCGATAGACCATGACGGTGGCCATTCCGGCTGCGGTGTTGACGCCGAACAGGCCGAAGCCCACCATCACCGCCGCTTCGACGACGCCTACGCCCTGGGGGACGATCGACACCATGGCGAACAGCGTCGCCAGAACGTAGCCGCATACCAAGGCCTCGATGTTGTGTATGCCGAACGCGACGCCCACCAGCGCAAAGCATGTCACCTCGCAGGCGGATGCTATCAGCGAGCAGCCGAACGCTGCAAGGGTGCGCTTCGGCGTGCGCACGATCTGCTTCGACGACTCCGAGAACGATTCCACGGTGCGCTCGGCCCAGGGGTCGATCGGGCCCTTCTTGAGCTTCTTGAGCACCTTGTCGACGAGCCTTTCGATGGGCTTCAGCACCTTCAGGACCAGATGCGGCCTGGTGCCGCCGAGGAACATCACGGTGGCGAGGCCGCCCGCAAGCGCTATGGCGACGAGCCCCAACAGGAACCACCCTGGCTGAAGCCCCACGGTGAAGCTGAGTATGCCGAACGATATCAGCATGATCATCACGAAGCCCGAGTCGATGCACAGCTGCATCAGGAAGGCGGCGCTGGTGCACTTGCCGGCGGGGATGCCTTCCTTGTGGCCGCGGTCGACCACCAACGAGGTGCCGGCAAGGTTGAGCGACGGGGCTATGGTGTTGACGAAGAACGTGCCGAACACCAGGCCCAGGCCCATCTTGAAGTCTATCTTCGCATCGACGGCATGGAAGCACGCCTTGAAGCCGAAGCCCTGCGCCGCGTACTTGCCAAGCTGCGCGGCTACCGCCAGAAGCAACAGGTAGGGCGAACCCTTCTTGACGGCGTCGATGAATTCCTTCAGCTGGTCCCCGCGCATGAAGACCACGGCCAGCACGATCACGATGACCAGGCCGGCGATGATAAGGCCTATGTTGCGGTTTTTCTTCACGTGAAAATTATAGCCAGTAGTCTCGTCCGTCGCCTTGCGTCCGGCATGTGTAGTTGAGTTGTGACCCTGCATGTAACGGAACCAAGTAGGATGGGGCCGGACCTGGAGAGGTTACGCTCGACGCGTCGTCGCCTCGAACTAACTCGGCTACGCCGAGTGGATTTCTCGGCTCCTTTGGCTTACCTCGCCTCCACCTCTCCAGACCCGGCCCCATCGCCTCGCATGATTTGGCGCTCTAGCTTTGTTTTGCCTTCGCATCATCCTTTATCTTGCGGGGGTTTTGTCTTACAATGGAACGCTTCACGGTCTACGAATGCGTGCTCCCCATTCTGTGATGCTTGTTGCGAATGGGGCGCACGTTTCTTTTTCTTGAGCAAGACGAGGGTGATTTACATGGGACTTACTTCCGAGCAGATGCGAACTGTCGTGGTGCTTTTGGCGGGCACGCTTCTGGTGGTGCTTAACCAGACGCTGCTTTCGCCGGCGCTGCCTGTGATCATGGGCGACATGAACGTGGACGCCACCACGGTACAGTGGCTCACCAGTGGGTACTCGCTGGTGGAGGCCATCATCATCCCGCTGTCGGCCTACCTCATGGGAAGGTTCAGCACGCGCCAGCTCTTCATAGGCGGCCTGTGCATCTTCGCTGCGGGCACCGTGCTCGCGGCCTGTGCGCCGATGTTCATCTTCCTGCTGCTCGGCCGCATGCTGCAGGCGTCTGCGACAGGCTTCGTCATGCCCATGGTGTTCACCGTCATCCTGCTGATCTTCCCCAGGGAGCGTCGCGGGTCGGCAATGGGGCTTGTGTCCCTCATCATCGGGTTCGCCCCCGCGGTGGGGCCCTCGGCCTCGGGCGTGCTGGTCGAGACCATCGGATGGCGTGCGCTGTTCGTGGTGGTCGCCGTCATCGCGGCGGTGGTGATAGTCGCGTCCTTCATCGTCCTCAAGAACCATGGCGACTTCGAGCGCACCACGTTCGACAAGGTGTCGGTGCTGCTGTCGTCCTTCGGGTTGCTGTCCCTTCTGTACGGCCTGTCGTCGATCACTTCGAGCGACAACGTCGCGCTCAACCTGGTGCTGATCGCATTCGGCGTGGTGCTGATGTTCTTCTTCGTGCGCAGGCAGGGGAAGCTTCCCGTTCCGTTCCTGCGCGTGCAGGTGCTGAAGACGCGCAACTACCGCATCACCGTCATGATAGTCGCGTGCTTCCAGGCCGGGCTCGTCGGCACGGGCGTGCTCCTTCCCATATTCTTGCAGAACCTGCTGGGAGCCACGCCGTTGCAGACCGGCCTGATAATGCTGCCGGGTGCCGTGATAGGTGCCATAACGGCCATGATGGCCGGTCGGTTGTTCGACAAGTTCGGCGTGCGCAAGCTGACGGTCCCGGGAACGTTTGTCGCCTGCGTGGGGGTCGTCGGCCTCGTGTCGTTCAACCTTGGAACGCCGCTGCTCTTCGTCACGTGCGTGTACACGCTTCTGGCGCTCGGCCTCGAGTTCACCATGACGCCGCTCAACACATGGGGCATCAACTCGCTTGACAACCGCGTCATACAGCACGCAAACGCCACGGCCAACACCATCAACCAGATAAGCGCGTCGCTGGGAACGGCCATCCTGGTGTCGCTTTCGGCCACGTCTGCGTTCCTCTACCCAGGCCTTCCGGCAGCCGAGCAGCAGATGGCGGGCATCCACATCTCGTTCTGCTTCACGGCCCTCATGCTGGCCGTCATATTCGTGATGGTCCTCGTCATGGTGCGCGACCGCAAGACCGAGCCCAGCTCCCAGGCGACCTACGTCATGGAGCAGGCGCCGGTGCCGGACGACCCGCGTGACGTCATCACCGTGGGACTCATGATGAACGCCGAGCCCTATTCGGTCACCAACGATGCGACCATCCGCGACGTCGCGCAGATCCTGGCCGCCAACAAGACCTCGGGCGTGCCCGTGGTGGATGGCGCGCGGTCGGTGGTCGGCTTCATCTCCGATGGCGACATCATGAAGTACATCGGGCGCAGCGACATCACGGTGCTCGACCCCACCAACATGCTCTACCAGATGCCCGACAACGAGGGGCTTGCCGTGCGCGTGTCGAAGCTGCTCGACCTGAACGTCATGAAGATCGCCACGGCCAACGCCATCTGCGTGAACGCGGAAACCCCGCTGGAGGACGCCTGCAAGCTGTTGGCTGAGAAGCGCCTGAAGAAGGTGCCGGTGGTGGCCGGTGCGGACAAGCACCTGGTGGGGTCGCTTTCGCGCAGCGACATCATCCGCTCCACCATGGAGAACCTGGCGGAAATCGAGCTGCGTGCCGATGCCGAGGGCAAGGCCTACGACGAGGAAGTCGTTTAGAGCCGACCGACGCTTTCTACGACCTATTTTCTATCGGGAGTGGCGTGAAGCATGTCCTGGACGACGGCGTACAGCTGTGTCCGGTTCCGGATGTTCATCTTCTTATAGATGTTGTGCACGTGCTTCTTAAGAGTCGAAGGAGTGATGCACAGTTTCTTCGACACGTCTTGGTCAAGTGCTCCGCTTGCAATTTCGAAAACGACGTCGCATTCACGCGCCGTTAATCCATAGCGGGACCCCAGCCTGCCTTGCGCTGAAACGGCGGGAACCTGATGGTTGGTGGCGTCTAACAGCTGGCTTAATTTCAAGGACAAATGGTGCGAGAGCGTTTCGACGATGCGAACCTCCTGGTCGGAAAAATCGTCTTCATGAATCTGCCTGAATAGGTCGAGGCTTCCTATAAGAAGCCCATCCCTGGTCATCTGGCATCGCATGGCGTAATGTATGCCTTGCTTTGCGTAAATCTCGCGGTACCAGTCGGTTTGTATGCGCTCTTCATCGGGAAAAATGTCCGTATCACGAAACACCTCGTCGGAATTGATCAGCGAGCCTGAGCTGAAGAAGCCAGCGTTTGCGTACTTGCGATTGAATTCGTCCAAATAAAGCGCTTTTGCGCCAACAACTACGGGCTCGTTATAGAGCGCAAATTGCTCGCCACATTTCTTGAATATATGGAAAATTCCTTGGTGGAATGGAACCGAGCATCGCAGGCTTTTCAGGGCTTCGGCTTGAAGCTCCTCGATGCTTTTTGCGGAATTGATCCTGTAGACGACTCCAAGTATGTTCTTCCAGTCTTTCGCCAACAAGTCGCTCATAAAAAACCCGTCCCAGCTCCTGATTTGCTTGGAACATTATAGGCACATCGCATTCGTTCGTTTGAATATGACGTCGGCTTTCTCGGATGGATACCATCAATTGAGTACGTTGGTATCAAAAAGGTGCATGAGATATTCATGTGGGTCGTGAATTACTCCAAAGTGGGTACCTGGAGACAATTTCGCAGTGTTAATTCTTTTCATAAAATCGACACAATTTCTACGGACGGAATCCCTAGGCATCTCGATTGCGCGGACTGTGGCGAGATGGCGTCCGTAAAAGGAAAAGGCGAATACGCTTGGATTCCCTATGGAGAGGAAGAAAGGAAGTGCGACATTGAAGAAGCTAAGATCGCTGCTAGCAATCTTGCTGGTGCCGGTGATGGTTTTCGCGCTGAGCGGATGCTCGGGTGCGGCGTCGTCGACCGAGTCCAAGGCGGCCAACAATCCAGTTCCTGAGGCGATGGCTACGGACGCTACGCCGCCTGTGATCGTGGTGTCTGGATCTAACGAGGAGATGGGCCAGCAGTACGCATCCCAGGTTCCTGATCTGATTTATCGCAACATCGTGTTGCTGAAGAGCAAGATTGTCGCCCAGTATGGCGAAGAACTAACGAAGTCCGACCTGCAGGTCTGGTCGTACTATGCAGACAAGCACGATCCCGGCCTGCGCGGTTGGATAGAAGGCATGCAAAAGGGAATGAAGGCAGCAGGGTACAAC